>JANLUW010000238.1:0-10771 GCA_031363645.1 Rhizobacter sp.
CGCTGTTGGCGTGCCCCGCTTCATCAGCGAACTGGCCCAGGCCATCGGCGACGACTACCTGCGCTGGAACGAGTTCGACAAATCGGCCCGCCTCGCCTGCCATTCCGACGTCGGCGTGATCGAGTTGATGCCGGTCGCCAACGCGCAGCGCTTCGCCTTCAAATACGTGAACGGCCACCCGCAGAACACGGCGCGCGGCTTGTTCACGGTGATGGCGTTCGGCGTGCTCGCCGAAGTCGAGACCGGCTACCCGCTGCTGTTGTCGGAACTGACGCTGGCGACCGCGCTGCGTACCGCGGCCACCTCGGCGCTGGTCGCGCAGAAGCTCGCACGACCCGATTCGCGTGTCATGGCCCTGATCGGCAACGGCGCGCAGAGCGAGTTCCAGGCGCTCGCATTCCACACCTTGCTCGGCATCACCGAGATCCGCGCGTTCGATGTCGACCCGGCTGCGACGACCAAACTGATCAGCAACCTCGCCGCGACTCCGAACCTGCGCGTGACCCGCGCCGCCTCGGCCGTCGAGGCCGTGCGCGGCGCCGACATCGTCACCACCGTCACAGCCGACAAAGCACTCGCGACCATCCTCACGCCCGCGATGATCGAGCCCGGCATGCACATCAACGCCGTCGGCGGCGACTGCCCCGGCAAGACCGAACTGCATGCCGACGTACTGCGCGGCGCGCGCGTGATCGTCGAGTACGAGCCGCAGACGCGCATCGAGGGTGACATCCAGCAATTGCCGGCCGACTTTCCCGTCACCGAACTGTGGCGTGTGCTGAGCGGCTTCGCCGCCGGCCGCGAGTACGGCAGCCAAGTGACGGTGTTCGATTCGGTCGGCTTCGCGCTCGAAGATTTTTCGGCGCTGCGCTATGTGCACGCACTCGCACTCGAACGCGGCATCGGCGAAGACGTGGCGCTGGTGCCTCCGGCCCAGAATCCGAAAGACCTGTTCGGCCGTTTCGTCTCAGACGGATCGCAAGAACTGCAGCAGCAGCCGCACCACCTCGACGGGCTGCTCTTGCTGAACCCAGTGCCCCGCGCCATCGACCCAGTGGCACCCTTGCATCTGCATGCAGGCGCTGGTCTGCATCGCCTCGAGCGCGCCGGGTGATTGCCG
The DNA here is from genome assembly GCA_031363645.1 of Rhizobacter sp. Taxonomy (GTDB): domain Bacteria; phylum Pseudomonadota; class Gammaproteobacteria; order Burkholderiales; family Burkholderiaceae_C; genus LMDS01. The sequence goes on from JANLUW010000238.1 coordinate 1,121, forward strand.
CGCGCCCCAGTCGCTCGCGCCGGCGATGAAGCACGCGGGCACGTCGATCGTGCGGCCGGCAAAGAGTTGCAGGTCGGCGTTGACGCCTTCGGTGGCGCAGCGGTACCAGTTCAGCCCGCCCTGCAAACCGGTGCGCGCGAACTCGGCGGCGTAGACCGCGAGATCGGCGTCGGGCAGCCACGTGCAGGCTGCGATCTGCGCGGAAGTCGGCATTTGCGGTGCGACGGTTTCGGCCATCGTCTTGTGCAAGTCCATCACGTAGTAATCAGGCAGCTTGGCCAGTTCGGCGGCGCTGCGTTCGCCGAGCACGAACGGACGGTTGCCGGGCCAGTCGGCGCTCTTGTGGTGGTAGTACGCACGCAAGAATTCGTGCAGGCCTTGAGGGGCGCAGCGCATGTCGGCCTCGGCGGCGCGCGTCGAGTAGTACCACTGGTAGCGCTTGCGCGGGCGCGGCAACTGCGCGAGTTCGGCGTGCAGGTCGTCGACGGCCGCAGGCGCGCTCGCGAAGGCAGGCGGCCCTGCGAACGGCGCACTCATCAACGCGACCGCGTGGAACACATCGGGCCGCGCGAGCGCGCAGCAGGCAGCGACAGGCGAGCCGAAGTCGTGGCCGATCACGGCGGTGACCGAATCGAGGCCGAGCGCGGCCAGCAGGCCCAGCGCGTCGGTCGCGAGGTTGAGCAAGCGGAACGACGCGAGATCACCGTCGTAGTCGCCGTCCCAGCCGGTCGTGCGGCCGTAGCCGCGCTGGTCGGGTGCGATCACGTGAAAGCCCGCGCGCGCCAGCGGCAGCATCACGTTGCGCCAGCTGTAGGCGAGCTCCGGAAAGCCGTGGAGCAACAGCAGCGCGGGCCGATCACCATGCTCGAAGCCGGCTTCGAGAAAGTGAACCTGCAGGCCGTGCCGGTTGTCGAGAAAGCGGGAGCGAATGCCTTCGGGCAGTGGCAGCGGCGCGAGGCTGCCGCTCATGCGCCCGGCTTCGCCGCCTCGCCCTCTTGGTCCTGCAGCAACCGCCACATCACCTTGCCCGAGCCCGATTTCGGCAGTGCATCGACGAACTGCACGAGCTTGGGCACTTTGTAGGCGGCCATGTTCTCGCGTGACCAGTTCGTGATGTCTTCGGGCGTGGTCTTGCCCTTGGCCTCGGCACGCAGCACGACGATGGCCTTGACGGTCTCGCCGCGGTAGGCGTCGCGGGCCGAGATGATGCAGGCCTCTTGAACCGCCGGGTGCTTGTAGAGCAGCAGCTCGACCTCGGCCGGCCAGACCTTGTAGCCACTCGCATTGATCATCCGCTTCAAGCGGTCGGTCATGAAGAAGTAGCCTTCGTCGTCCATGCGGCCGAGGTCGCCGGTGCGGAAAAAGCGATGGCCGTCGAGCTCGATGAAAGCTTCGCGCGTTGCCTCGGGGTGACCCCAGTAGCCCTTGAAAAGCATGGGCCCGCGGCTGACGATTTCGCCGACTTCGCCGGCCGGTAATTCCTGCAGCGTGACCGGATCGATCACGCGCGAATCGACACCGAAAATCGGGATGCCAAGGCACTGCAGCTTGGCGCGCTCGGGCGGGTTGGCGTGGGTGGGTGCGGCGGTTTCGGTCAGGCCGTAGCCTTCGGCGAAAGTCAGGTTGAACTCGTCGAGGAGGCGCTGCGCCACGGCCTGCGGCATCGCCGCGCCGCCGCCGCTCAGGTAGACCAAGCTGGTCAGGTCGAACGACTTGTAGTTCGGGCTGCCGAACAGGTCGATGACCATGGTGGGAATGCAGGTCCAGTGCGTGACCTGGTACTTCGAGATCATCCGGCCTGCGAGCTCGCGGTCCCAGCGCGGCAGCAGCACGCTGGTGGTACCGGTGTAGACGTTGCCGAGCAGCCCGTACAGCATGCCGGTGATGTGGAACATCGGCACCACCGCGAGGCTCACGGTCTCGGGGCTCGCGTGGCCCCAGACACCGCCACCGACCGAGTTCGACATCAACGTGCGGTGCGTGTGCATGCAACCCTTGGGCAGCCCGGTGGTGCCCGAGGTGTAAGGCAGCAGCGCGAGGTCGTCGGGGGTCGAGGTGAGCGGGCCGGGTGCGAGTTGGCGGGCGAGCACGTCGTTCCAGCGCAGGTAGCCCGCGGGCAGCTCGGGGTCGCTGCGCAGCCAGGCTTCCATCGCGGGCGGCAGCGCATCGGCGGGGTCGATGTCACCGGCCGGCATCGCATCGGTGAAACGCGTGACCAGCACCTGCGACAGGTGCTGCGCCTCGGGCACCTCGGCGTTCGCCTTCGCCACGATCGCAGCAAGGTCGGCGGTGCAGATCACGACCTTCGTCTGCGGGTCGGTGATGAAGTGCTTGAACTCTTCGGCCCGGTTCATCGGATTCACCGGCACAACCACGCAGCTGGCGCGCAGGATTCCGTAGTACGCGGCCGCGTACTGCGGGCAGTTCTGCATAAAGATCGCGACGCGCTCGCCGGCCTGCACACCTACGCTTTGCAGCCAGCCCGCCACTGCCTCGGCCTGTGCCTTCAGCTCGGCGTAACGCAACGGCTGGCCGAAGAACAGGTACGCCGGCTTGTCGGGAAAGCGCGCAGCCGCGACCTCCAGGTTGAACCACAGCGTGGTGTTCGGCACCGCGAGTTCGCGCGGCATGCGCTTGGGCCAAATTTTGTGGTGAGGGCGCTCGGCGATGGCGGGTTCTGCGTTCGGGCTCAATGGCTGCTCCACGGTGGGCGGGCGGTGCCGCATGACCAGCAGGTATAGCGCAGGTGGCAGCCGCCTTCTACGGCGCGAACCCGGTGTCGCGCAGGTGACCCGCGCGTCGGCCGAAGCGATGAAAAGCCGCTGCAACCGGTGTCGGTTCAGGCGTTTGCGGCCAACTGGACCCACGGCAACCCCGCCGCCGGAAAGATTCATCACATCTCGCTCGCCACCGCAATCACCCATGGCCGCGAGGTGGCCGACGTTGCGCGCCAGCTCAACGATCGGCTCCGCGGCCTGACGCTCTATTGCAACGGCTGGGCGCAAGACTGTGTTTGACTCAACGTGCTCTTCGAGGCGGCCGGCCTCGCGGCCTCTTTCAAGCTCGACAAGCTGCGCGGGTTGCTGACCGAGCAAGAGGCGGCGTTCTGGGGCATCGTCAAACAACAGGTCGCGACCGAGATGCGACTGCCCCGCCACCGCGGCGGACGACTGAGTTTTCGCGTCGTCCCGGCGCGTCCTTTGCCTCCGAGAAATATCTTTGCTTACGGCGCGCAGGTTCCGACGCTTGCCAGTGCAACCTTGCGCTGCCTCGCAGCGCTCACCGCTCGGCGCGGCGCCGCTTGACTTCGAGTACGCGCTGGCACTCCGCCGTTTCGCGAAAGCGCGGGCGCTCGCACTCGCGATCGACGCAGACCGCGAACGCGATGAAGCGACGATCGGCGCAGGCCTCGCGCGCCGTCGTCGGCCCGCTGAACGCGACGGGCCCGGTGCGTTTTGGCGATGCATTCGGGGCCTTGCGCACAGCCGCTGCGCGTGAGCGCGCTGCGTCGGCCGCCGGTGCACTTTGCATGTCGGCCGCGAGCTCGTTCACCCGCAAACCGATGGGCTTTTGCCGCGCGTGGTTGCCGGCCGAGGCGGTAGCGGCGTAGGCGTCGGCCAGCTTGGTCGCTGACCCGCCGGAAGCGGCCACCGGCACGACAACCGCTGGCTCCGTCAGGCCGGCGCCCCACTGCGTCACGCTCGCCGCCTGCACGACCGTCGGGCCGGCGTGCGTGCCCAGCGACGCAGGTTGTGCGACCAGCCCCGCGCTCGTGGCCGCGCTAGCGGCAGCGAGCGGCGCTGCCACCGGATGCTGACCGTTGATCACGCCGACGAACTGCCACAGCACGCCGACCGCCACTGCTGCCGCCGCGAGCAAACCGGCCACCACGCGCCCGCGCCGGGGCGGCTTGCGTGCATCGAGGGGCAGCTCGGCCGATGCCGATGCCGATGCCGGTGTCGGTGCCAGGCGCGGCGCACGCGGTGGCGGCACGTAGGCCGGTGGCGGCGTGCCGGGCGGCGTCGAGCGCATTGGCGCTGCGCCGGGCGCATAGGCCGGTGGCGCTACAGCTGCGGCTGCGGGCGGATTGACGGGCGACGCGGCGGGCGGTTTCATCAGCGCCGTTGGCTGGTGCGCGGTGTCGAGCCGGGTCTCGGCCGAATATGCCAAAGCCGAAGCCGAAGCCGATGCCAATGCCAATGCCGATGCCGATGCCACCGGCATCAGCGCCGTCTCGCCCGGCACGGTCACGTCGTGCCGCACGCTCGGCGGTATCGGCACCTCGCCGGCGAGCGCGGCCCGCAGCGAGGCGATGTTTTGCGGCCGTTCGAGTGGCCGCACGCCGAGCATCCACGCGACCACGCTCACGAAGCGTGGCGAGACGCCGGGCACCAAGCGCTGCTCGATCGGTTGCGCGTCGGGCTGCACCGCACGCGCCGTGGCGGGCGCGGGCGGCACGCCGAACAGCAAGTAGTGCAGCACCGCGCCGAGTGCATAGATGTCGGTCCATGGGCCTTGGCGCATCGCGGCCATCTCGGCGTACTGCTCGATCGGCGCGTAGCTGGGTTTGAGGATCGCGGTGAGCGACTGCGTGCGGTCGTTGATGACGCGGCGCGCGGCGCCGAAGTCGAGCAGGATCGGCGCGCCTTCGGATGGCAGCAGGATGTTGTCGGGCGCGATGTCACGGTGAAACACGCCTTCGCGGTGCAGCAGTTCGAGCACGTCGAGCAGGGGCGCAAGCACGCCGCGAATCCACGCTTCATCGGGCGGCCCGGTCATCGCGCGGCGCGCATCGCGCAAGGTGCGGCCCGGCAGGTACGGCATCACCATATAGGCGGTGCCGTTGTCTTCCCAGAACCGGTACACCTTGACCAACGACGGGTGATCGAAGCGCGCCAGCAACCGCGCCTCTTTGACGAACGAGCGTAGTCCGACGGCATACGTCTCGGCGAACGAGCTGGCGCGCACCGTGACCATTGCGCCCACACCGCGCGCGGCGAGCGCGGCCGGCATGTACTCCTTGAGCGCGACCTGGCGTTCGAGCGAATGGTCTTGTGCGAGGTAGACGATGCCGAAGCCACCGACACCGAGCACGCGGATGATCTCGAACTCTCCGAAGCGCGTGCCCGCAGGCAGGGCGTCGTGCTCGGTCGGCGCAACACGGGCAACGGGGGGTTTCGGCGGGTTGGGATCGTCGCTCATGCAGGGTGAAGCGGGGCTGGTGCCAGACGGCGATCAAGCTTAACGCAGACGCCTCGGCGAGCGTGCTCGGCGATCGTGGCAAAAGCAGGCGAATCGGCCAGCGCGTCGACCCTTGCACCTAAAATCGTGGGTTCCCCCGGTCGAACTCCACACCACTCCTCCCCATGGCAACCATTCTTCAGCACCTGCCCGTCGGCCAGAAGGTCGGCATCGCGTTCTCCGGGGGGCTCGACACCAGCGCCGCGCTGCACTGGATGCGCAACAAGGGCGCGATTCCGTACGCCTACACCGCCAACCTGGGCCAGCCCGACGAGGCCGACTACGACGAGATCCCGCGCAAGGCGATGGAGTACGGCGCCGAGGCCGCGCGCCTGATCGACTGCCGCGCGCAACTCGTCGCCGAAGGCATCGCAGCGCTGCAGAGTGGCGCCTTTCATATCTCGACCGGCGGCATCACCTACTTCAACACCACGCCGCTCGGCCGCGCGGTCACCGGCACGATGCTGGTCAGTGCGATGCACGACGACGACGTCAACATCTGGGGCGACGGCAGCACCTACAAAGGCAACGACATCGAGCGCTTCTACCGCTACGGGCTGCTCGCGAACCCCTCGCTGAAAATCTACAAGCCGTGGCTCGATCAACTGTTCATCGACGAGTTGGGCGGCCGCGCCGAGATGTCGGCGTTCATGAGCGCGGCCGGGTTCAAGTACAAGATGTCGGCCGAGAAAGCGTACTCGACCGACTCGAACATGCTCGGCGCCACGCACGAGGCCAAAGACCTCGAGCACTTGAGCAGCGGCATGAAGATCGTCACACCGATCATGGGCGTGGCGTTCTGGCGCGACGACGTGGAAGTCAAACGCGAAGAGGTCAGCGTGCGCTTTGAAGAAGGCGTGCCGGTCGCACTTAACGGCCGCACATTCGACAGCGCAATGGAGCTGCTGCTGGAGGCCAACCGCATCGGCGGCCGCCACGGGCTGGGCATGAGCGATCAGATCGAGAACCGCATCATCGAGGCCAAGAGCCGCGGCATCTACGAGGCGCCAGGCTTGGCGTTGCTGCACGTCGCCTACGAGCGGCTCGTGACCGGCATCCACAACGAAGACACGATCGAGCAGTACCGCATGAGCGGCCTCAAGCTCGGCCGGTTGCTGTACCAAGGCCGCTGGTTCGACCCGCAAGCGATCATGTTGCGCGAAACGGCACAGCGCTGGGTTGCGAGCGCCGTCACCGGCGAGGTCACGCTCGAACTGCGCCGCGGCAACGACTACTCGCTGCTCAATACCGAATCGGCCAACCTCACGTACAAGCCCGAGCGGCTCAGCATGGAGAAGGTCGAGGGCGCGTTCTCGCCGCAAGACCGCATCGGCCAGTTGACCATGCGCAACCTCGACATCGCCGACACGCGCGAGAAACTCGGTATCTACGCCGCCACCGGCCTGCTCGCGTCGGGCGGCGCGGCCGATCTGCTGCGGCTGGGCAAGGATTGACGCGAACCTCGCTTCTCGCCCCCTCATTCTCGGAGCCTTGTATGCTGCCGGTAAGGTATTGCTGTGATCTGCCTAGTTCGCCAAGCTCCAAAGTGGCCAGCCGTTCATGAGCAACTTGCACCATGGCTAGAAAACAGGATCGTCGCCAGCCACACGGCTTTTGATCGTGCAGCGCTGACCGGTGCTTGTAGCAAGAATGCAGTCCAACCACATGAGCGTCGATGGCTCGACACCGCGAGAGTCGTAGGGCGTGCTTGGCCAGAGTTCTCGCAACGCGGCTACGGCCTCGCTAACGTTTCAAAGCACTTCGGCATCGAATTTCAGCATCAAGACGCGAAGGAAGACGCCCGCGCAGCGGGCGAGCTGCTGCTGCGAGCCGTGGTAGCCACTGGCCTCACCGTGGAACAGTGGCTAGAGCGAGCGACACGACCACTCTACCCGACAGATTCCGCAGCAATTACAAGAGATGCCAATGCCGATGGCCCGCTCTTCGGCGAGAAACTTGTGTTCACTGGAGCGCTATCGATGCTGCGGCGAGAGGCAGCCGATGCCGCCTCAGCCGCAGGCTGCGAAGTAGAAGCTGGCGTCACAAAGCACACGACCGTTCTCGTCGTCGGCGATCAAGATATTCATCGTCTTTCCGGCCACGAGAAGAGTTCAAAGTACCGGAAAGCCGAAGACCTGATGAAGAAAGGGCAGCAAATTCGAATCATCGGGGAAAGCGGCTTCCAACGCCTTTCAGCGCTCAGAGCGTAGAACGATCATTCGACACCGCGTCACCTCGAAGACAAATGTCTAGCCTTTTAGAACAACCCAGCCGCTGCCGCCGCGTCGAGCATGCTTTTCGACAATTCAACGAACTGCTGGTTCACATCCGACGAGGCTGGCGAGCTCGCGCGCGCTGTCCACATCAACCGACCCGATGCGACATCGGTGACGCGGCCGCTCGCTGCATACCCTTGGCTCACCTGCCCGCCGCCGATCGGTGCCGAGACGCCGACGCCGCCGCCCAAGCTGCGCCCGAACCCGCCGAGCCCGAGGCCGAGCGAAACGCCTTGGCTGACGGTTTGCGAGGCCAAGCCGACGCTGACACTGAGCACCGCCTTCGCACCGTTCTCACGCGCCAGCGGCAGGTATTGCACGTCGGTCGGACCAGCGGGTGCGACGGCCGGCAATGCGCCTGGCGCTGCCACGATCACGCGTACGCCGCGCGCGCGCAGGTCGGCGCCAAGCTGGTCTTCGCAGATGCGCTTGACGACGTCCTCACCGGTCTCGCAGCTCACCAGCATGGTCGAGTTGCGCAGGTAGCTCGCGGGCAATTCGATGCTGCGCCATTGCGCGTCGACCTGGGTCGTGGCGCAGCCGGCGAGTGCTGCGGCGGCCAGAGCAGCGGCCATGACGGTTTTTGAACGAATCACGTGCGGCATGGTGCGTCTCCTGAAACACAAAAAACAAAGCATAGCTTTCATGCGATCGGTGTGAGTTTCGCGACCGACAACGCCAGCCACTTCATGCCGTGGCGGCCGAAGTTGACCTGCGCGCGCGCATCGACGCCCGAGCCTTCGAGCGTGAGGACCACGCCTTCGCCGAACTTGGTGTGGAACACGCTCTGGCCCGATCGCAAACCGTGGCTCGGTGCCTTCGGCACGACCGATGGCGCACTCGGAATGCCGCTGACGTCACCCGCGCCGACGATCGAATGCAAGCCCGATCCGCGCGCCCACGCGGCTTGGTAGTCGCGCTGGAACCCCGAGCCGAAGCCCTGGTTGCGCGGCGTGATCCATTTCAGCGCGGCCTCGGGCAGCTCGTCGACGAAGCGGCTCTTGACGTTGTAGCGCGTCTGGCCGTGCAGCATGCGGGTCTGCGAGAAGCTCAGGTAGAGGCGCTTGCGGGCGCGCGTGATCGCGACGTACATCAGGCGGCGTTCTTCTTCCAGCCCGTCCGGGTCGGAGGCCGAGTTCTCGTGCGGGAACAGGCCTTCTTCCAGCCCGGTGATGAAGACGCAATCGAACTCGAGCCCCTTGGCCGAATGCACGGTCATGAGTTGGATCGCGTCTTGCCCGGCCTGCGCCTGGTTGTCGCCGGCCTCCAACGATGCGTGGGTGAGGAAGGCGGCGAGCGGCGACATGATTTCGCCGGTTTCGGCATCGGGCGCCGACTCGGGAAACGGGGTGATCACGGCGCCGGTGACGGGTTCTGCACCGGGCGTGCTGAACTCGGCGCGGCCGGCTTCGCTGATCTTGTATTCGGCGCCACCATGCTCGTCGACCGGCAGGCCGACCGCATCCTTGCCGAAACCTTCTTGCGTGACGAACGCCTCGGCCGCGTTGACGAGTTCGTCGAGGTTTTCCAGCCGGTCCTGGCCTTCCTTGTCGGTCTTGTAGAAGTTGACCAGGCCCGAGGCGGCCAGCATGTGCTCGATGATGTCTCGCAGGGTCATGCCCCGCGTCTTCTCGCGCATGCCGTCGACCAGCGCGACGAACGCCTGCAGGTTCGCACCGGCCTTGCCGCTCAACGCGCCCACGCTTTGGTACAGGCTGCGCCCGGACTGCCGGGCCGCGTCTTGCAGCTGCTCGATCGAACGCGCACCGATGCCGCGCGTCGGGAAGTTGACGACGCGCAAGAAACTCGTCTCGTCGCTCGGGTTCTCGATCAGCCGCAGGTAGCTCAGCGCGTGCTTCACCTCCGCGCGCTCGAAGAAGCGCAACCCGCCGTAGACCTTGTACGGCACGCTCGCGTTGAACAGCGCGCTCTCCATCACGCGGCTCTGCGCGTTGCTTCTGTAGAGCAACGCGATGCTGCTGCGCGCCGTGCCTTCGCGATGCAGTTGCTGGGCCTCTTCGACGAACCAGCGCGCCTCGTCGAAATCGCTCGGTGATTCGCGAACGCGCACAGGTTCACCCGGCCCGGCCTCGGTGCGCAGGTTCTTGCCGAGGCGGTTCGTGTTGCGCGAGAT
>JANLUW010000244.1:0-18750 GCA_031363645.1 Rhizobacter sp.
GCGCTGCTCGGCGCTTCGCCCGACGGCAGCGGGTTCGCGGTGTTCGCGGTGGTGACGGGCGAGGGCGCGATCGTGCAGGCGCATGTGCAGGACGGCGTCGACGGGCTCGCGCCGCCCGGCACGATCGCAGTCGGTGCAGACGACCCGGGCGTCATCGGCATCGCATTCAAATGGAACCCGAAGCGGGTGCTGTACGTGGCCGATGCACAGCGCGACCGCATCGTGCTTGCACACCTCGGCGACGACACGCGCCACTTCACGCTGCAGCGGCTGAGCCACATCGAATCAAGCTGGCTGCATCGGCCGGTCGATCTGGCGGCAGCGGTGCCCGAGATCGCCAACCCGCGTTTCGCGAGCCACACGACGCTGGCCGGCGGCTCCGATCTGTACGTGGTGAACCGCGGCGACGGCGCGTTGCTGCGCATGGACCAGGACGGCAAGGTGCTCGCACGCGCAGAGATCGAGCTGCCCGGTGAAGGCCGCATCGGCGCGGGCCGGTTGCGTGCGATCGCTGTCTCGGCCGATGCGCAGCGGCTGTGGCTGGTGGCGCAAAGTGCGGCGGGTGGCGGCGCTGGCATCGACAGCTTGCTGATCGAGGTAAGCGCCTTCGACGGCAGCGGCGCGTTCGCTGCGCCAGGTGCACCGACCTTGCTCGCGCTGCCCGCGATGCCACCTGACATGCAGAACCACGCCGCCGCGGGCGCGGCCCTGTTCGCCACCGAATTCACACCGCGCACCGGCCTCGGCCCGTTGTTCAACGCGAGCTCGTGCATGGCGTGTCACCCCGGCCCCGGCGGCAACAGCGCGTATGAGCAGCACTTCGCGCGGCGCGTGGCGCGCATGGACCCGGTCACCTCGCGCATCCTGCCGATCGAGGGCCGCACCAGCGTGACGGCGGCGCGCTTTTCGGTGGCTTCTTCGCCGCTTCTACACGATCGGGCCGGTGCACCAACGGCCGGTCTGCCGCGCGGTGCCAACGTGGTCTCGCTGCGCATGCCGCTGCCGCTGTTCGGCATCGGTCGCATCGACGACATCCCCGACGAAGTCATCGCGGCCCAGGCCATCGCCAAGGGCGACGGCATCAAAGGGCGCGTGAACCGCGTGGTGTCGGCCGACGGCCAAACGCGCATCGGCCGCTACGGCTGGAAGGCCGATGTCGCAACGCTCGACGCGATGGTGGCCGAAGCCTTCGCGAACGAAATGGGCATGCGCAACGCCGAGGCCGCGCCGTCGGTTTCCGCCTTCTTGCGCACGTTGACGCGCCCTGCGCTGGCGTTGGAAAGTAGACGATGAAAGCCACGCTGGCAGCAGCGCGCGGCGCCATCGCCACGCCCGCGGTGTGGCTCGGTGCGCAATGCGCCGCACAGCGCGCGGCATGGCAGGCCCGGCTGCCCGGCATCGCCGTCGCCGCGGCCCTCGCGCTCGCCGCCGGCTGGATCGCCGGCGGTCTGGGCGATCCGCTCGCGCGTAACCCGGTGCTGGTGGCGATGCTCTTCGGCCTCCTGCTCGGCAGCTGCTTCGAATGCCCGCCCGCGCTGCGCCCCGGGCTCGATTTCACGAAGCGCCAGTTGCTGCGACTGGGCGTGATGCTGCTCGGCTTTCGCATCACGCTCGCGCTGCTCGCCGACCTCGGCGCACTGCCGATCGCGATTGCGGCGATCGAGCTGGCGGTCGTGCTCGTGGTCGTGCGCGTGGTCGCCATCCGCGTGTTCAAACTCGATTCGAGCCTGGCGCTGCTGATCGCGGTCGGTGCCGCGGTGTGCGGAGCCGCGGCGATTCTTTCGGTGGCGTCCATGACACGCGCTCGCGAGCAGCACGCGGGATTCGCGATCACGGTCATCACCGTCGCCGGCACGGTCGCACTGCTGCTCTACCCGGTCGCGTTCATGGCCGGTTGGATGCCGGGGCTCGACGACCGCGCCTTCGGTGTCGTGGTGGGCGCGAGCATCTTCGAACTGGCGCAGGTGTATGGCGCGTCGTATGCCGTCTCCGAGGGCGCACTGAACGCCGCTACGCTGGTCAAGCTGAGCAAGGTCGTGATGCTGATCCCGCTGCTCGTGGTGATCGCGGCGATGCGCGCGCGGGCAGGGCGGGATGAGCTCGGCGGCAAGAGCGATGCGCGCATTCCGGTGCCGTGGTTCGTGGTTGGATTCGTCGCCGTGCTGCTGTTGAATTCGACGATCGCCGTGCACCCGCAGGTGCGCCAGTTGATCCTGCAGGGCGATCAGTTTCTGTTCCTGATGGTGATGATCGCGCTCGGTCTGACGACGCCTGTCGCGCGGCTGCGCGAGGCGGGCGGCGTGTGGCGCTTGATCGGCACGGGGTTGGCCGCGTTGGGAGTGTCTACGGCGATCGCGTATGCGCTGGTGGCCGCTTCTTCATCGATCGCAGCGCCAGCGGTCATCGCGACTTCAGGTGCGCGCGGTGACAACCGCATCAACGCCAGCCTCGCCAGCGCCGACGGCCGCGCCTTCAACGCGGTCGGCTGCGCGAAGTGCCACGTGCCGTCGTTGCGCAGCCGTTCGGGCGACGTGTTGCTGTACTCCGACCTGCTGCTGCACGACATGGGCCCCGCGCTCGACGACAAGATCGTGCAGGGCGAGGCGAACGGCGCCGACTGGCGCACCACGCCGTTGATCGAGGTGCGCCTGCGCGAGCGCTTTTTGCACGACGGCCGCGCCGCTTCGCTGCGTGAAGCGATCCTCGCGCACGGCGGCGAGGCCGAGACCGTGCGGCGCCGCTTCTTCGCGCTCGACGACGCCGAACAGCAAGCGATTTACCGATTCCTTGCGCACTTGTAAAAAAGACCCGTGCGCTACCATTCGGCGTGTCGGTTTTCGCAGTTCCGCAGGTGTCATGGGTCAGGTCACTTCTCTCCTCTCGGCCATCGGTCAGGGCAAGCCCGAGGCGCTCGGGAAGTTATACGCGTTGCTGTACCCCGAGCTGCGCCGCCTGGCCCATTCCCGCGTGCGCCGCAGCGGCGACATGACGCTGCTCGACACGACCTCGCTGGTGCACGAGTCTTACCTGCGCTTCGAGAAATCGGGCGCGTTGAAGATCGGCGACCGGGCCCAGTTCATGGCCTATGCGGCACAGGTGATGCGCTCGGTCGTTGTCGATGGCGTGCGGCGGCGCCAAAGCGAGCGGCGCGGCGGTGATGCGGTGCATGTCGAGTTCATCGAAGAAACCGCGGTTGCCGCAGCCGACCCGCGCGATGACGAGGTGATGCGCGTGCACGAGTCGCTCGAAGAACTCGCGGCGATCGATGCGCGGCTGGTGCAGGTCGTTGAGATGCGCTACTTCGCGGGCATGACCGAATCCGAGATCGCCGAGGTGCTCGGCGTGACCGTGCGCACCGTTGCCCGCGACTGGGAAAAAGCGCGGCTTTTCCTGCATGCCAGCCTCCGCTGACGCGGCCGGCGCGGCGCTGCCGCTCGTTGCGCCCACCGCCGCACCGCGCGCCTCCCCCGGCGAGTGGCGCGCGATCTTCGCGTTGCTCGACACCGCCCTCGAACTCGACCCCGTCGCGCGCACCCACTGGCTCGCCGCACTCGCGCCCGAGCACGCGCACCTCTCGCCGCTGCTCGGGCACCTGCTGCGCGCGAATGCCCGGGTCGCGACCGACGACTTCCTGCGATCGCCGCCGGCTCTCGGGCTGTTCGACGCGGCGCCACGTGCGTCGCTTGCGGCATTGGAGGCTGGCGCGCGGGTCGGCGCCTACCGGCTGCTGCGCGAGGTCGGGCAGGGCGGCATGGCGAGCGTGTGGCTCGCCGAGCGGGCCGACGGGCTGCTCGACCGCCGGGTCGCGCTGAAGCTGCCGCACGCGAGCTGGGGTGCGGCGAGTCTGGCCGATCGCATGGCACGCGAGCGCAACATCCTGGCTTCGCTCACGCACCCGAACATCGCGCGGCTATATGACGCCGGTCTCGCCGACGACGGCCGGCCGTTCATCGCGCTCGAATACGTCGAAGGCGAGGCGATCGACGTGCACGCTGCCGCGAAAGGGCTGACGGCGCGCGCGCGCGTCGAGCTCGCCGTGCAGGTGGCGCGCGCCGTCGCCCATGCGCATGCGCAGCTCGTGGTGCACCGCGATTTGAAGCCGTCGAACATCCTCGTCGATGCGGCGGGCCAGGCGCACCTGCTCGATTTCGGCATCGCCAAGCTCGTCGATCCGCTGCCGATCGACGGCATCGCCACGCCCGACGCCAGCCCCGACGACACGAAAAACGCCGGCCGCGCGCTGACGCCCGACTACGCCTCGCCCGAGCAAATTCGCGGTGACGCGATCGGTACGGCGTCCGACATCTATTCGCTCGGCGTCGTCGTGTTCGAGTTGCTCGCCGGCGTGCGGCCGTACCGGCTCGACAAGCACCTCGGCGCTGTCGCACTCGCCAAACAAATCGAGCGCGTGCGGGTGCCGCGTGCGAGCGAGGCGGCGAGCGATCCTGCAGCCACGCGCCAGCTCGCCGGTGACCTCGACGCAATCCTCGCGCGCGCGCTCGCGAAGCCGAGTGCCGAGCGCTACGCGACGATGGCCGCGTTCGCCGACGACCTCGAGCGCCACCTGCGCGGCGAGCCCGTCAAGGCGCGGCCCGACGGCTGGTGGTACCACGCCGAGCGCTGGGTGCGGCGCCACAAGCTGGAGACGGCAGTCGGTGCGGCCATCGTGGTCGCGGTGCCGGCCGGGGCAGCGGCGCAGGCGGCCGTGCTGGTGGCGATCGGCGCGGGTGCGGCCGTGGCGTTGTGGCAGATGCGCGTGGCGCGTTCGCAGGCGCAGGCGGCGCGCGACGCAGCATCGCGCGCAGAGCAGGTGAAGGACTTCGCGCTGTCGATCCTGCAGGGCGCCAACACCGATTCCGGCGCCGGTGCGGCCACCACCGCCGCCGACGTGCTGATGGCCGCGCATGCACGCATCGAGACCGAACTCGCCGGCCGCCCCGAGGTCGCGGTCGAGCTGATGACATCGATCGGCGACGGCCTGCTCGGGCTGGCCCAGCACGCGGCCGCCGCCGACGTGACGCGCAAGGCGGTCGAGCTCGGCCAACGCGCGCTCGGCCGGGCGCACCCTCACACCGTGGCAGCGATGGTGGTGCGCGGTGCCGTGCTCGTCGAGCTCGACCAAACGCGCGAAGCGATCGCGCTGCTCGTGCCGGCGATCGACGAAGCGAAGCGGCAACACGCCACGCACGCGCTGCTCGATGGCCTGCGTTGGCTCGGCCAGGCGCGCATGAAAGAAGGTGAGGTCGAGGCCGGTCTGGCTTGCGTGCAGGAGGCCGTGGCCGTGCTGAACGAAGCCGGCGCCGCCGCACGGCCGCTCGATGCCGTGACCGTGTGGGCCTCGCTCGCCAGCGCGCTCAGCGTGGCCCAGCGCCCGGGTGTGGCCGACGCGGCGCGGCGTTCGATCGCGCACGCCAGGGCGCTGTATGGCGATCGCATCACCGAATCGACGCTGATCGTGCGCACGCTGATGGCGATGGGCATGGCGACAGAAGGCGACGACGCGGCGGCGCTCGCCGAGCTCGATTCCGCGCTGGCCGACATGACCGGTTTCTTCGGCCCGGCGTATCCGAAGATCGCCAACATCGTCAACTTTCGCGGCCACATCCGCCTCGACACCGGTGACGCGACTGGCGCAGTCGATGACTTCGAGATGCAGCTGGCCTGCGTCGAGCGGCTCGGCGGTGAAGGCGGTTCGAACCGTGGCCTCGCACACGCCGCCATCGCGAAAGCGCTCGCCGCCGCGCGCCGAGACGGCGAAGCTTTGTTGCACTGCGAAACCAGCGTTCGGCTGCTGTGCGAGAGCACCGGCGCCGACAACCCTTACGCGCTGCGATCGCGCTCCGCGGCCACGCTTTTGCTGGCGCGCCTGGGCCGTCTCGACGAGGCCGAGCGCAGCGCAGAAGCCATCGGTGCGGCAATGCAGGCGCAAGGCCTGCTCGACCGCGCGCTGCATGCCGGCCGCGTCAGCGTACTGCGCCGTTTGCAGGGCCGGCATGCCGAGGCGATCGAACGCGCGCAGGAGGCGGTCAACGGGCTGCACGCACACCCCTCGAAGATCGTGCGTGCCACCGCCGCTGCAGCACTCGGCAGTGCATTGCTCGCCGCGGACCGCCCGGCCGAAGCGACCGAGCCACTGCGCGAGGCGGTGCGCCTGTTCGCCGAAAAGCAGTTGGCGGTCTCGCCCGACCAGGCCGATGCGCGCACCGATCTCGCGCGTGCCGAAGCGGCGGCGCAGCGCACCCCCTAACTTGTCGCCGGCATCTGCGTCGCGCGATGTCTGGTTCGGCCGCGAGGGCCCGTTAAGCACAGTGGAAGCGGCGTGCGAGCCGTCTCACGTGCCGCGGAGCCCACCATGAAAATCGCTTGCCTGTCGAAGTCGGTCGCGGCGCTCGCCGCCATGCTCACGCTTTTTGTCGTCGTTGTGCCCGCGGGTGCCAAAGACGCTGCGGGTGCGGACCCGTGTCAGTTGCTGACCCGCTCCGAAGTGGCCGCCGTCATGCCGGGGGCCCAGCTCGGCAAGCCCGAGCGCAGCCGCGAGGCATATGGCATCCGGGCCTGCGTGTGGGAGTGGGAGGGCGGCAGCTTCGCGTTGCAACTGCTGCCCGGCAAGCACGGTGCGGCTAACGAGATACGCGGCATGGCCCTGGGCTACACCAACCCGCTCTCGCGCAATTCGGTGCGATACGAGACCGTGCCCGGCATCGATGAAGTTGCCCTCGCCGCGGTCGAGCCTGTGGACGCGGCGCGCGGCGTGATCGCCGACATGGCGATGCTCACTGCGCAACGTGGTGCCCAGGTGATCTTGCTTCAGTGCGCCGCGCTCGCCCGCGGTGACCGCGCGGCGGCGCTGAAGGCGTTGACGGTGTTGGGGCGCGCGGCGGTCGCGCGTCTGCCGGCGTCGTGACATTCATCAAGGGAGAAAGACCGGTGCGCACAAACGTCATCAACTTCGGGACCGGCGGCGTCTCGGCGCGCTTGGCGGCAGCGGCCCTGGTTGCGTTCGCACTTTCATTCGGTGCCGGCGCCGCCGAGCCCGCCAAGAGCGGCAGCGCGGGGTTCGGCGCCATGGCGTGTGCGGTCACGCTCGACCCGGCGAGCGTCAGCGTCGGCGCCGAAGGGGCCGACAACCTCATCGTCCACGTGACCGTCACCGCAGGCTGCCCTTACGACGCACGCCGCCTCGATGCGTTCATCACAGTCACTGCGGGCGCGACGGGTGTCGGCAGCGGCGCGGTGACGTACAAGGTCGCGCCCAATCCCGGCGACGCGCGGCAAGGCGCGATCCTGATCGGTGGCACGAAGTTCGTCGTCAGCCAGGGCAAGAAACCTGCGTCGCGTGCGACGGCGTTCGACTTCGACGGCGATGGCAAGGCCGACTTCGGCATCTACCGGCCGTCGTCCGGCACCTGGTACGTGCTGGAGTCGAAGGACGGTTTCTTCAGCACGCAATGGGGCTTCGGCAAAGACAAGATCGTTTCGGGAGATTTCGACGGCGACGGCAAGACCGACGTGGCGATCTACCGGCCCTCCAGCGGCACCTGGTACATCTTGCAGTCCCGCGACGGCTTCAAGGCAGTTCAGTGGGGCTTCGCCGACGACATCCCGGTGCCCGCCGACTACGACGGCGACGGCAAGACCGATGTGGCGATCTACCGGCCGAGCAACGGCACCTGGTACCTCCTGCAGTCGCGCGACGGCTTCAAGGCGGAGCAGTGGGGCTCTTCAACGGACGTCCCGATGCAAGCCGACTACGACGGTGACGGCAAGGCCGACATCGCGATCTATCGGCCGAGCAACGGCACGTGGTACGTCCTGCAATCGCGTGACGGCTTCAAAGCGGTTCAGTGGGGCTTCGGAAAAGACATCCCGGTGCCGGCGGACTACGACGGCGACGGCAAGACCGACTTCGCGATCTACCGGCCGAGCAACGGCACCTGGTACCTGCTTCAGTCGCGTGACGGCTTCAAAGCAACGCAGTGGGGCTTTTCGACCGACATCGCCGTACCGGCGGACTACGACGGCGACGGCAAGACCGACATCGCGGTCTACCGGCCGAGCGACGGCACCTGGTACGTGCTGCGGTCGCGCGACGGCTTCATCGCGCAGCAGTGGGGCTTCTCGACAGACCTGCCCGTGCCGGCCGCGGCACGCCCATGAACGCGATCCACGCAACACCTCAGGAGTCACCATGACACGCAAAACCCTCAGTGCCGCATGCCTCGCCTCGTTGCTGTTGTCGACGGCAGCCGGTGCGACCGACATCACGTTCGACGACCTCGCCCCCGGCACGAACCTGAGCACGCAATACGCTGCCCTCGGCGTCGTGTTCTCGGCCAATGCGTTCGTCGGTACGAATGGCAACTCGACCGACGCCGACTGGGCCACCAATACCGACATGGGCATCGTCGCTTCGACCGGCGCAGATGTCGGCGCGCTCGGCGGCCCCGCGCTCGTCAGCGGCAACATCCTGCACTCGTTCTCGGGCTGGCTCGCCGAAGACGGCGACGCCAGCTTCGCCGCGAACTTCACGACCGCGATCACGTCGTTCAGCGCAGATTTTGCAGGTGTCTCGATTGCGGGCGACACAGCGCTCTACGTGTTCAACGGCGCCAGCTTGCTCGGCGTGGTGGTCGGGTCGAAGGATCCGGGGCAGTACACGCTGAGCTACAGCGCGCCCTCGATCACGCGGGTCGTCGTCGCTGCCGGGTCGTTCGCCGACTGGGTGGGTGTCGACAACATCCGCTTCACGCAGGTAGCGGCCATTCCGGAGCCACGCGAGTCCGTGTTGATGGCGATCGGATTGGCCGCCGTATTCGTCGCAATGAGGCGACGCGCGCGGCGCTGAGTCACCGAGGCGCCGAAGCTGTGTTTTCACAAAACTTGGAGAACTGCTCATGAACCACGTTGGAAACCGATTGGTGCTGTGGACAGCGCTGCTTTGCGCAGTGCCGTCGACCCCGGCGCTGGCCGCTTCGCCTGTTTTCACGGCAGCTGTCAGCGGCTACACCGCGATCGAGAACCGGCCGATCGTGGCGATCGATCGAATCGCGGTCGACACGACGCAGCAAAGCAACTTCAACCGCGCGGAGGCGTCGGGTGAGGGCGGGCAGCTGATTTCGTACTCGAGCTTCGGCCCGAACGACACGGGTTACACCAGCAGCTACGCTCGAGGGTATGCGTCGTCCGAGCCGGGCCTGCTGCGCGTCTATGGCGGCGTGCTGTCGGTCGCGACGGACTTTCAAAACAAGACGACGGGCAACTACTCGCCGAGCGGCTACAACGTGGCATCGAGCATCAACGTCGGCGCCTCGTTCGCCGACACCGTCACGATCGGCGGCGTCGGCATGGCGGTGGGTGCGTTGGTCCAACTGCCAGTCAATTTCTTGGCCGAGATGGTGTCGAACTATTCGCTCGGCTACCCGGTGTATTCACAGCATGCGCTCAGTGCCTACGCGAGCTTCTTGCTGCCCGGGCTGGGGCCGCAGATTTTCTCGACCGAGAGCGGCTACTTTCCCTGGACAGTAACGCGTGCTTCCGACACCACCAGCCTGTATCGGGTGCGCAGCGATGTCGACTATCTGGTCAACGTCCATGTCGGCGATGTGTTTGCGGTCGGCGCGACCTTCGGTGTTTCCGGGCTGGCCAATATCACGGACCCGAACCGGCAGATCAACGTCGGCGGCTTCGTGGACGGTTCCAACACCGCCGCCCTCTGGTTCGGCAAGCTGCCCGAGGGCGTGTTCTTGACGAGCGCGAGCGGGCACGACTACACGATCGACCCGACCGCTTTGGTCGTCACGATACCGGTGCCGGAGCCCGAAACCTATGCCCTCATGTTGGTGGGCCTGATGGCGACCGGCATCGCGCTTCGACGCCGCACGATGCGGCCCCACCGCGTCTCGTCGCAAACCTAGGTCGCGGCTTTCTGACGCTCAGCGCCTGCGGGACGCGCCGGCCGTTTTCCCGCCACGGAGCGCACGATAAAAACGTTTTGCCTGTGTCACAAGGAGCGCCGACCATGAGCGACCCCGTCTACATCACGCCACTCGGCCCGAACCTTTACCTGGACAGCGAAGGCCGGATGCATCGGGGCGTCCTTCCCGAGGTCCCGGCTTACGCACCACCTGGCGGTATGCTGCGATCCGCCCAAGACGTAAGCAAACTCGCCAAGACGTTCAACGACATCGGGAACGCGCTGCCGTCGGAGAAGAACAAGAAGGAATTTTTGGAGTTCCAGAAGAAGGTCACCGACCTGGGTTTACCGCCAGAACTTGCGAAGTTGCTGGGCGTTGTCGGCAACATCGCTGGCGCCATCGGGACCGCCTTCGTCGCGCTCGGTGTCGCGGTCGCGCTGGCGAAGATGCTGGGCTTGTTCGGCGATGGCCCGTCGCCGCTCGAGCAACTGGTCAAGGCGCGGTTCGATGCGCTCGAGCGGCAGTTCAACGCGTTGGCGCAGGTCATCTCGCAACAACAGCTGAGTCGGCAAAAGCAAGCGCTGGTTTCGGCGCGCTCGGCCGTTGAGAGCTTCGTTTCACAGCGCGACAGCGGCACGATGAGCGAGGCGGAGATCCAGTCCCGGCTGCAGCAGCTGACCGGTCTGCTGTCCATCATCTCGACCGCCGAAGTCTTGAGCCTGCTCGACTCGACCACCTACGTGACCCTGTTCGACGCTGGCAAACATACCTTGGTCTGGCCGTGGATCACGAGCAACCTGTTCGTGCTGCCCGAAGGCGCAGCCCCGCAGAGAGCGGTCTTTCCGACCGCCAACTCGGCGGTGTTCGACAGCCGCCTCGCGCTGCCGCTGGGCGTTCAGGCGGCGCAGACTTACCTGGCGCTGATGCAAAGCCTGTTCCCGGAGTTTCGGACGACCGGCGACTTGCGGCCGCAGCTGCGCAATGTCGCCGACAAGCTTTCGGACCTGGCGGCGTCGATCCGCAACACGACGCTGGCGCGCACGATGCACGTGGAGGGCGACTTCTACTCATTGATCGACGACTTCTATGTCGTCGACCCCCTTCCGGGCGTGACCCGACCCGTACTGAAGGCCGACTTCACGTGGGTCGTCGGCGCGATCGACTTGTGCCATCACGACGACTCGTTCTTCGCCGACGTGGGCGTGGGAGCCGCCGTCGCATCGCCGGGGCCGACCCGCCGCGGCAGCCTCGATCTGCGCTGGCGCCTGCCGGCGAACCTGGAGCTCAGCCCGCTGTCGTCCGGTCTCGTGCACGAAGACGGAACCGCGGTTCTGCAATACCGGATCACCAATGCCAGGCAGTGCGCCGACGCCGCCAACGATCGCGCCGCGCAGGGCTACGCCGATCTGCTGCTGTCGAGTGGATACATGACGCTTGTCCATCTGGCGGCTCAGTTGCGCCACGCGGCGACGCAACCGGTTCGCAGCGAGACCGTGGGAGGCAGCGTGTTCCTGCAGCGTCATCCGGAGCCAGGCGCCGCAGTCACGGTTCACAGCACGCCGAGCCTGGCCTTGTTCCCGAAGGTGACAGGCGACATCGAGGCCCAGGCATGGCGCGAGCTGCAACGTGTGCGTGCCATCGTCACCGTCTCCACACAGTCGCTGCCGCGACCGTCGCCACTGATCCGCTACCGCGTGTTGCTGCGCACGCTGTCTTCGGCCGTATCGCCGCGGGTGTGGCACGAGCCCGACTACGCGGCAGTGCAAGCCGCGACGTATGTGGACGACCCGCTCCACGTCGGCTTCAAACGGCTGCACCTGCAGACGTCGTTCGCTGCGGTCCTGCACGAGGAGCTGCTTTTTGAAGGCACCAGCCAGGTGAACGACCGCCAGTTCGACCGCGTGCTGAACCTTCCTGCGCGCACCTTCGACTGGTGGATCCCGACCCGCCCGAGCCCGTTCGTCAGCACCACGCTCGACCATCCTGGCAATGGCGCGTTGCTGGGCCGCGAGCCGTTGCAGAAGCCATCGCCGACCTTCCCGGCCACGCTGTTGCGGCCGGTGCTGCGTGACTCCGTCGATGCCGATCTGGGCAGCCGCCCGCTCGTGATGCTCGGCCTGGGGTGGGAAGAAGGCGGCCAGACCTGGCACGGCTTTCATCGCGAGATGGCGCAAGCGACGGTGGAAATGCGCGTTCAGGCGGTGTGGCGTAACGGGCAGCTGCGCGTCGTCATCGACAACCGGCCGCAAGACCGCAATTACGTCGTCTTCGTTGTCGTCGAAGAAACCTTCGGCAGCATCGAGGCCGATGAACAGACGCCGAAAGTGCTGCACACGGCGTTCAAGGTGGCGATCAACGGGAGCCTGACTTATGTCCCGCGAGCACTCTTTGACGAGGAAATCAAGTCGAGGGGAAAGCGCGACGAGTTTGTGCACGACTTCGGCGTGTTCGTCCGACCCAAACCCGGCGAGCCTGTCTTCGGCTCGATCGAACTGGCCGAACTCGCGACCGAGTCCGGTCGAGATCGCCTTGTCGCGGCGCTGCTCCAGTTCGAGCCCGAACTGATCACCCAGCTCCTTCACCAGCGCGCATCGAAACCGCTGGCGTCATCCCGCTAAAGAAGGTGCGGCGAGCGGAAAGGCCCGGCTGCGCGGTCAGCGTTGCACTTGCAACAGCAGCTTGAGCGGCCCGCTGCGCGCCCACATCGCGACCTCTTCGTCGAGCAGGTGCTTGGTGCGTGGGTTGGCCTCGGCCCACCCCGACTCGAATTGCAACTCGGCGCTGGCGCCGTCGCGTTTGAGGCGCATCGCGGTGGCGCTCACCTCACCGCGCGCGTGGCATTTGATCGTGGCCAGACGCAGGCATAAAACCTGCCACGCGAAGTCTTCGCGCACCAGGCTGGTCTCGACCTTGCGGAGGCCGCCGCGCTGTCCGAGCACGAGTTCGCCGACGCGCCGCAGCTGGCTTTGTGAAAAGCCGGCCGCATCGGCGTGCGCGAGCACGTAGGCGCTGTGGCGGTGATGGTCGTGGTGCGAAATCATCATGCCGATTTCTTGCAGCGCGCAGGCCCAGAGCAACTCGCGGCGCGTCTCGGCGCTGGCCTTCGGTTGCGCGACCGCGTACAGCGCCTGCGCGACGCTTGTCACGCGCGCGGCCTGCTGCGTGTCGACCATGAAGCGGCGCTGCAATTCGCGCACCGAGGCATCGCGGATGTCGTGACCGTCTTGCTGCAGGCCGATGGCGTGCACGCGCTCGTCGAGGTCGAAGAGCACGCCTTGGCGCAGCGCGCCGCGCGCCGGCAGCAACTCGGCGATGCCGAAGTTCGCGGCCAACGTGTAGAGAATCGACAAGCCGCCGGCGATGACCGCGCGGCGCTCCTCTTTGAGCCCCGGCAACGCGAGCTTTTCGACCTTGCCAGCGCGGAGGCATTGCTCCATCAGCCAGCGCAGGCCGTCGGGCGTGATGCGGCCATCGGTGATGCCGCTGGCGGCAAGCAATTGCGACATCGCACCGACCGTGCCGGACGAGCCCAACGCCTCTTGCCAGTGCGTGGCCGCGAATGGCTCCAGCCCTTCTTCGAGCTCGGCGCCGGCGGCGATCTGCGCCTGCCGGAACGCGCTTTCGGTGAAACGGCCCTCGCCGAAATATTTCAACGACAGGCTTACGCTGCCGACCTGAAACGATTCGGCGCGCACCGGCTTGCGGCCGTGGCCGAGGATCATCTCGGTCGAGCGGCCGCCGATGTCGACCACGAGGCGCGGCAGCATCGAAGGCTGCAGCCGCGCGACGCCCGCGTAGATCAGGCGCGCTTCTTCGCGGCCCGAGATCACCTCGATTGGAAAGCCGAGGACGGCTTGCGCACGGGTCAAAAATTCATCGCGGTTGCGGGCCTCGCGCAAGGTTTGCGTTGCGACTGCGCGCACCTGCGCCGGCGTGAAGCCTTGCAGCCGCTGCGCGAACCGTGCCAGGCAGGCGAGGCCGCGTGCGCCGGCTTCATCGGTCAGCAGGCCGTTGGTGTCGAGGCCGGCGCCGAGGCGCACGGTTTCTTTGAGGTAGTCGATGCGGCGGTAACGGCCGTCGATCAGCTGGCCGATCTCGAGGCGAAAGCTGTTCGAGCCCATGTCGATCGCGGCGAGCTGGCCGGGCCAGCGCGGAAGGTCTGCGGGCGCGGTGCGGGGAGTCAAAATTTGCATGGCGCATTGTCCGTGCAAAGCGAGGGGTTTTTCGCGACACACGGGCTGCGCAACGGCCTGTTTCTAAAATCCACCGTCCCCAAAAAAAAGGAGCTGCGCATGCCGACCACCTTTGAAATCGATGGCCCCTCGAACTCGCTCGACCTGACGCGCCGCGACTTCGTACGCACCGCTGTCGGCAGCGCTGTCGGCACCGGTTTCGCAGCCTCGGTGATGCCGGTCGGCGCACAGACGGTCAAGACCGACAGCACCGGCCTCACGGTCGGCGAGGTCACGATCATGGTCGGCGATTTCAAGATGCCTGCGTACCGTGCGGCGCCGGCCGGCAAGACCGATCTGCCGGTCGTGCTCGTGATCTCGGAAATCTTCGGAGTGCATGAGCACATCGCCGATGTGGCGCGGCGCTTCGCCAAACTCGGCTACCTCGCGATCGCGCCCGAGTAGTTCGTGCGCCAAGGCGACGCGCAGTCGTATGGAGAGATCGGCAAACTCATTGCCGAAGTCGTCGGGAAGGTGCCCGACGCCCAAGTGATGGGCGACCTCGACGCGACCGTCGCGTGGGCCAAGGCCAACGGCGGCAACGCGGCCAAGCTCGCCATCACCGGCTTTTGCTGGGGCGGGCGCATCACTTGGCTCTACACGGCGCACAACCCTTCGGTGAAGGCCGGCGTGGCGTGGTACGGCCAGTTGCTCGGCGCGCCGAGCGAGCTGAAGCCGACGAATCCGATCGACCTCGTGGCCAAGCTGAACGCGCCGGTGCTGGGGTTGTATGGCGCCGAAGACACCGGCATCCCGGTGGCGGCGGTCGATCAAATGCAGGCGGCGCTTGCCAAAGCCGGGCAAGCCAATGCGGCCGCGAAGGCATCGCAGTTCGTCGTCTACCCCGGCGCGCCGCACGCGTTTCATGCGGACTATCGGCCGAGCTACAAAAAGGACGCGGCCGAGGACGGGTGGAAGCGGTGCGTGGCTTGGCTCGAGGCCAACGGCGTGGCCTGACGCTGAATTTTCGTCTGCGAATCAGCGGACGATCAGCACAGGCACTTTCGAGTGCGTCAGCACCTTCTGCGTCTCGCTGCCGAGCAGCAGGGCCGACACGCCGCGCCGGCCGTGCGAGGCCATCACGAGCAGGTCGCACTGCATGCGTTTGGCGTGGTCGATGATCGCCTCCCAAGGGTGCAGCGCCTCGACGGTTTGCGACTGGCAGCTCACGCCCGCCTGCTGACTCTGCTCGACCACGGCCAGCACGCGCTTGGCGGCAATGCGCTCCTGCGCATCGAAGAACTCCTGCGGCGGCGTGGGTTGCATTTCGGAGATCGCGCTGTACGGGAACGGCTCTTTCACGCTGATCGTGTAGAGCTCCGCGCCGATCGACCTCGCCAGTTCGATCGCGGTGGCGATCGCTTTGCCGGTGATGTCGGAGCCGTCGGTCGGCACGAGAATGCGCTTGAACATGGTCGTCTCCTTCGCTGTTGAAAGTGGTGAGACATGATGCTCCGCCGACCGTTCCCGCGCGAGCGCTTTCACCGCGCGGCTTGATGCAAAACAAGCCTTCAGCCGCCTCGCGCGACCGGCCGTGCGGGGTCGGCCGACCACTCGCTCCAGGAGCCCGGATAAAGCTTCGAACCCGCGAGGCCGGCGTGTTCCATCGCGAGCAGGTTGTGGCAAGCGGTGACGCCCGAGCCACACTGGTGCACCGTGTTCGCGGCGGTGTGCGCGCCGAGCAAGGCAGTGAACTCGGCTCGCAGTTGCATGGCGGATTTGAAGCGGCCGTCGGCGCCGAGGTTGTCTTTGAAAACGCGGTTCGTCGCGCCGGGGATGTGACCGGCCGCCTTGTCGAGCGGCTCGACCTCACCACGAAAGCGCTCGGCGACACGCGCATCAATCAGGCGCACGCGGCCGAGTTCGGCAGCGAGTGCGGTGGCGTCGAGCGTGCCGACGAGCGCGGTGCGATCGGGGTAGGGCGCTGATGCGATCGGCGGGTTCGCATCGATCGTGAGTGTGCCGCCGCTGGCAGTCCACGCGCCCATGCCGCCGTCGAGCACGGCCACGTCGGCGTGGCCCATCCAGCGCAGCATCCACCACAGGCGCGCGGCGTACATGCCGCCTTGGCCATCGAGCGCGACGACATGCGTCGACGGCGTGATGCCGATGCGGCCGAGCGTGGCGGCGAAGTCGGCGCGTGAGGGGAGGGGATGGCGGCCACGAAATCCGACGCCCGCACCGGTTTTCGCGCCGCTCAGGTCGCGTTCCAGATGCAGGTAGTGCGCGCCCGGCAGGTGGCCGGCGCGCCAGCTCGCTTCGCCCGCGTCGACATCCGCGAGGTCGAAGCTGGTGTCGACGAGCACGAGGTCGGCGCTTGTCGTCAGCGCGGTACGAAGTCCATCGGCAGAAATCAGCGTGGTGTGCGGCATGACGTCAAGGCTCCAGCGGTGCGTGGGCGGTTTCGGGCGCGCTGCTGCGGGCACGCAGCAAGGTGGCCGCGAGGCCGGCGCCGACGATCAGGATCATGCCGCCGAGCGCCATCCAGGTCACGTGGTCGGCGAACAGCAACACGCCGTAGCCGAACGAGAACGCGATGCCGAGGTACTGCAGGCTCGCGATCACAAGCGTGCGGCCGGTGCTGTAGGCGCGT
This sequence comes from Rhizobacter sp., assembly GCA_031363645.1. Classification (GTDB taxonomy): domain Bacteria; phylum Pseudomonadota; class Gammaproteobacteria; order Burkholderiales; family Burkholderiaceae_C; genus LMDS01. The sequence goes on from JANLUW010000244.1 coordinate 16,740, forward strand.
GTCATCAGCAGTTGGGCCACAGTCGCGAGCAGGCCGACGGCAACGAGCAGCGCCGCGCCTTTTGGCGTGTGCGCGTGCATGCCGGTGAACAAGGTCGTGAGCAGCCCGAAGATCGCGCCGCCGAGCGAGAAATAAAAGACGATCCGCATCTCGGGTTCGCCAGCACGCGCGAGCGCCGTGACCTGCAGGTAAGCGGTCGCTGAAATCATTCCCGAGAGCAGGCCCATCAGCCCGTGCCACAACTGGTCTTGCTCGATCGTCGGCCGCAGGATCAACGCAACGCCTGCGAACCCGAGCAGCACCGTGCCGATCAGCCGGCCATCGACGCGCGCTGCACCCAGCATCGCGGCGCCGCCGAGCAGGAACAACGCCATCCAGACCGAAGACATGTAGTTCAGCGTCATCGCGGTCGCGAGCGGCAAGTTGCCCAACGCGTAGAACCACAGGAACATCGCGATCACGCCGGTCAGGCTGCGCCAGAAATGCGAGGCAGGCACGCTGGTTTTCAGGGGCACGTGACGCGAGCGTGCCAGCATGAAGATCAGCACCGCGCCGATCAGGCCGCGGTAGAAAATGATTTCGCCGGGCGCGTATTCGGCCGAGGCGAGCTTCACGCACACGCCCATCGTCGCGAACAAGAATGACGCCAGCACCATCAGCCAGGCTGGCGAGAGTCTGTTGGTCAGAGTTGCCCTTTCATGGCCCGGCGATACCACTCGTGGAATTGCTGCATGCCGTCTTCCATCGGGCTCTGGTACGGGCCGACCTCGTCATCGCCGCGCTCCATCAACGCGCGGCGGCCGGCGTCCATGCGGAGTGCGATCTCGTCGTCTTCGGCGCAGGTTTCCCAGTACGCGGCTTGCTCGGCTTCGATGAACTCGCGCTCGAACGCGTGGATCTCTTCGGGGTAGTAGAACTCGACCACGTTGAGCGTCTTCTGCGGGCCCTTCGGGTAGAGCGTCGAGACCACCAGCACGTGCGGGTACCACTCGACCATCACGGTCGGGTAGTAGGTGAGCCAGATCGCGCCGTGTTTGGGGAGCTCGCCATTGCAGTACTTCAACACCGCGTCGTGCCATTTGCGGTAGGCCGGCGTGCCGGGGCGCGCGAGCTCGTTCTTCGTGCCGACGGTTTGCACCGAATGGTGTTCGCCGAACTCCCAACGCAGTTCGTCGCAGGTGACGAACTGGCCGAGGCCGGGGTGGAACGGGCCGACGTGGTAGTCCTCGAGGTAGACCTCGATGAAGGTCTTCCAGTTGTAGCCGCACTCGTGCCGGTGCACGTGGTCGAGCACGTAGCCGTCGAAGTTCAGGTCGGCGATCGGCCCGAGGCCGGCAAGGTCGGCCGCCACGTTGCGGCCCGTGCCCTCGAACACCATGCCGTTCCAGGTTTGGGTCGGGTAGTTGGCGAGGTTCAAGCACGGGTCGTCGGCGAAATGCGGCGCGCCGGTCAGCTGGCCCTGCAGGTCGTACGTCCAACGGTGCAGCGGGCACACGATGTTGCTTTTGGTGTTGCCGCGGCCCTTGAGCATCAGCGCCTGGCGATGGCGGCAGACGTTCGAGATCAGTTCGACGCCCGCGGGCGTGCGCACCAGCGCGCGGCCTTCGCCCTCTTGCGGCAGCGCATAGAAATCGCCGATCTCTGGCACGGCAAGCTCGTGGCCGAGGTATCGCGGGCGGTTCGCGAACAGGGTTGCCAGCTCGCGACGGAACAGGCCATCGTCGAAATAACGGCTGACCGAAAGTTGCGAGCAGCTGCGCTCGAGCGCTGAAAGGTTGACGCTCAGGTCGGACATGGTCCCGGCGAATCTCCACAAAAACCAGGGTTGACGCGGGCCCAAAGTGGGCCGATGGCGCACGGTGCGGGTTGACGCGGAGCTGCCGGGCTTGGCAGGCCGCAGATTGTATCCGGGGGGTCGAGCCCGGCCATGCCCGAAAGGCTATCTTCACCGTTGTCACCTCTCGTCACCGCATCGTCGATCCACAGGCGTGGCGGCGCGATCGGCCTGACT
>JANLUW010000262.1:0-2323 GCA_031363645.1 Rhizobacter sp.
CCTGGCCAAGGCCATCGCGGCAGGCGCTGACACCGTGATGATGGGCGGCGCCTTTGCCGGCCCCGAAGTGGCCCCTGGCGAGACCATCCTGTACCAGGGCCGCTCCTACAAAAGCTACCGCGGCATGGGCTCGATCGGGGCGATGCAGCAGGGCTCGGCCGACCGCTACTTTCAAGACAGCTCGGGTAGCAACAACCCGAACACGACCAAGCTGGTGCCGGAGGGCATCGAGGGGCAGGTGCCGTACAAAGGCACGGTCGTCACGGTGATCTTCCAGATGGCCGGCGGGCTGCGCGCCTCGATGCACTACTGCGGCTGCGCCAGCATCGCCGACATGCACGAGAAGGCCGAGTTCGTCGAGATCTCGTCGGCCGGCATGCGCGAGAGCCACGTGCACGACGTGCAGATCACCAAGGAAGCACCGAACTACCGGATGGAGTGATGGACTCGATCGTGCAGCCGGCAGGCCGGAAGGCGGCGATGCCTTTCATCATGGCCACTGTGCTGATCGACATGGTCTCGATCGGCCTGATCATCCCGGTGCTCGCGCCGTTGATCGGCACCTTCACCACCTCGCAGTCGGAGCAGGCGTTCTGGTACGGCGTGATCACGATCGCGTTTGGCGTGGCGAACTTTTTCGGTTCGCCGATCCTTGGGCGTTTGTCCGATCGCTATGGCCGCCGCCCGGTGCTGCTGCTCGGATTCAGCGGCCTCGCGCTGAGCTTCTTCGTGACGGGCATGGCGACCGCGCTGTGGATGCTCGTGGTCGTGCGGCTGTTCAGCGGCGCGATGCAAGCCAACATCGCGGTCGCGAACGCGTACGTGGCAGACATCACGCCGCCCGAAGAGCGCGCCAGCGCCTTCGGCAAGCTCGGCGCGATGCTCGGCATGGGCTTCATCCTCGGGCCGGTGATCGGTGGTTTGCTCGGCGGCATCAGCTTGCACCTGCCGTTCTTCGTCGCCGGCGGTCTGGCCTGCGTGAACTGGCTGTACGGCTACTTCGTACTGCCCGAGTCACTGCCGCCCGAGCGCCGCCAGCCCTTCGTGCTGCGCGAGGCCAACCCGGTGAGTTCGCTGCGCGGCTTGACCGAGCTGCGCGGCGTCGGCGCGCTCGTGGTTGTGGTCGCGCTCAGCGGCCTCGCGCAGTTCATGACGCACACATCGTGGGTGCTCTACACGACCTTCAAGTTCGGCTGGGGGCCTGTGCAGAACGGCTGGTCGCTGTTTGCGATCGGGCTGATGTCGGTGCTGGTGCAGGGCGTGTTCTTGAGCCGGCTGCTCGCGCGCTTTTCGCCGCAGCGGCTCGCGATCATGGGGCTGGTCTCGTCGAGCATCGGCTTCGTGCTCTGGGGCCTGGCCACCGAGGGCTGGATGCTCTACGTCGTGATTTTTGCCAACGTGCTCGGCTTCGCGGTCTCGGCGTCGATCCAGAGCCTGATCTCGAATGCGGCCGACCCGACCACGCAAGGCCGCACGGCCGGCGCCGTGGGGTCGCTTAACAGCATGATGGCGGTGCTCGCGCCGGCCATCGGCGCACCGATGCTGGCGACCGTGTCGCACCTGCCGCACGGCGATTGGCGCATCGGCGCACCGTTCTATTTTTGCGCGCTGCTGCAGGCCGCCTCGGCGGTAATCGCGTTGCGCCACTTCAAGCGTTCCCGGCTGAAGCGCGAGACACTCGCCGCCGCGGCCGCGCCGTCGATCTGAGACCCTTCGAACCACCATGCACGACAAGATCCTGATCCTCGATTTCGGCTCGCAAGTCACCCAGCTGATCGCGCGTCGCGTGCGCGAGGCGCACGTGTTCTGCGAAATCCACCCGAACGATGTGAGCGACGAGTTCATCCGCGCCTTCGCGCCGAAGGGAATCATCTTGTCGGGCAGCCATGCTTCCACCTACGAAGAGCACGAGTTGCGCGCACCGCAGGCGGTGTGGGATCTGGGCGTGCCGGTGCTCGGCATCTGCTACGGCATGTTCACGATGGCGGTGCAGCAGGGCGGCACTGTCGAGGCGGCCGACCACCGCGAGTTCGGCTACGCCGAGGTGCGCGCGCACGGCCACACCAAGTTGCTCGATGGCATCGAAGATTTCGCCACGCCCGAAGGCCACGGCATGCTTAAAGTGTGGATGAGCCACGGCGACAAGGTCACCGAGCTGCCGCCCGGCTTCAAGCTGATGGCGAGCACGCCGAGTTGCCCGGTCGCCGGCATGGCCGACGAGGCGCGCGGCTACTACGGCGTGCAGTTCCACCCCGAGGTCACGCACACCGAAAAAGGCCGCGAGCTGCTGAACCGCTTCGTGCTCGAAATCGCGAACGCCAAG
>JANLUW010000296.1:0-5839 GCA_031363645.1 Rhizobacter sp.
ACAGGGCAGCAAGTCGCTGAACCGAATCGGCGCCATGTCGAATGGCGCGAATGCGGGGCGGCATTTGCCGGGTGTGCAATCTCGATGTGCGGGTCGGCGCGCACCAAATCAAGACACCTGTCGTCGAGGCTGCGCGGCCGAAGCCGACGATTTTAACATTTGCACCCGGGCTCGCCAGGCCCTGCTCAACGGCGCGGCCGCCCAGGTTTCGCTGCGGCGGCCAGCGCTGCGTTGCCACCGGCAAAAAACTTCGCCGGGTCTTGCGGCACGCCGTCGACCAGCACCTCGAAGTGCAGGTGCGCGCCGGTCGACCGGCCCGAGGTGCCGACCTCGGAGACGACCTGCGCGCACTTGACCAAATCACCCGCTTTCACGAGCACCCTTGCGTTGTGCGCATACCGCGTGACCAGGCCGTTGCCGTGATCGATTTCGACGAGGTGGCCGTACTCTGGGTGGTACTCGCTCGACAGCACCACCCCAGCGGCGGCGTGCACCGGCGTGCCCGATTCGGTCGGAAAGTCGAGCCCCGTGTGCAGCGCAGCCCGCCCGGTGAATGGTTCGGTGCGAAAGCCGAAGCCCGAACCCACGCCGCTGTCCACCGGCTTGCTGTTCGGAATCACTAAGGCGACCAGGCGCGATTCGAGCAGGGTGAACACATCGATGCGCTGGTCGGTCTCGATGTCGAGCGAGGTAACGACGCCGTTCAATTGGTCAAGTGAAAGCGTCTTGCCCGACGCGAACGGCACGAACGGGCCGCCCTGCCCCGCAGCACCGCCGACGGGGCCGCTCTTCGGAATCGCTTTGAGCTCGTCGGGCTTGACGCCAGCGGCCGCCGAGACGCGTTCGCTCATCGATTCGAGCTTGATGACCTTGGCTTGCACCTCGCCCAGCCGTTGCGCCATCACGTCGAGGTTCTCGCGCATGAACCGGTCGCGTTGTGCGAACTCGTCACGCACGACGAACAGCACCAAATGGCTGACGACCGGCCAGCCCTCACGCGCAGCCTTTAAAAACACGAAGTGGTAGACCGTGCCGGACAGCAGTGTGAGCACAAACATCAGCCCGAGCAGCCCAACCCCGAGTTGCCAGCGGTTGATGCGCAGCGCCCGCGTGCGAGCCGAGTTGCCATGGGTGATCAAAATCTGCATCGCTACACTCCAGCGAGTGAACCCAAAGCACTCAGCGCGGCCTGCGCCCGTCACACCCGACGCGCTGCGCATCGAGCAGGCCTTACAGCAGAGCGCTCCACTGGCGCGCCTGCAGTTGCTGATGCGCGACTCGAATGCGCGGTTCGAGGCGATTCGCTCGACCCTGCCCGCCTCTATGGCGCCACACATCAAGGCGGGCCCGATCGACGATGCGGGTTGGTCTTTGCTCGCTGCGAACGCGTCGGTCGCCGCGAAACTCCGCCAGTTGCAGCCCCGCCTCGAAGAAGTCTTGCGGGAGCGGGGCTGGCAGGTCAGCGCAATCCGGGTGAAGGTTCAATCGGGCTGACTGGAAGCTCGCGGAGCGGTACTGCGAAATCAGACAATATCATCCGCTCGGTACGACCCGATTGATATTATTCAATGCCGCACTTCAGTCGAAAATTCATCGGAATAACTAACTTCTAAGCTACCAAGTTAATCATGTAGCTGCTGGATCCCGTGTGATCATCTGCCCATTCGTAGCTGGGCATTGTTCCGAGCGCGGGACGTGATGCGCGGCGTCATCGAATCTTTCCAGGAGGACTGCGCAGCATTCTTTGTCGGCCCTGCAATACGGCTGCAGCCATATTGCAGGGTCGACAAAGAATGCTGTCGACTGCCAATTTCAAGTATTTTTTATTTAATACCAGAATCAGAACAAAAAATTTTAGTATATTGTCACATAGGAGTAACAGAACGAATTCACCCGCAATGCATGACCGCTTGTTCGCACCTTCAAACCAAGTGTGGCGGAAAGCATCGAAATGAGAGCGTATTACCTATCAGTCCGATTTTAAGAAATCAGCCAAGTAGCTTCGCGTATGCGATCGTAATCGCTGAGAAGATATTTTTACTTGGTGCCGGCTGTCGGGATCGAACTGACGACCTTCCGCTTACAAGGCGGGTGCTCTACCAACTGAGCTAAGCCGGCGCGGGATGGCGTGAGGCCATGCCCAGAAAATTAAAAGTATACGGCGCGCTACTTGACGCGCTTCAGCGACGGCCGCCCACCCGTCGACGGTTCGGGCGGCGGCTCGGGTTGAGGCGCGGTGCCGGCCGCGCTACCGCGGCCTTTGGGTGCCGGCGGGGCATCGGTGAGCGTCAGCTTCGGGGCGCGCGGTGGTGTGACGACCGCCGGGGTTTCGGTGCTGGCCGACGATGGCACGCCCGCTTGCCCTTCGCTCGGCATCGGGAACGCCATGCCCTGCCCGTTCTCGCGCGCGTAGATCGCGATCACGTGGTCGATCGGCACGACGATCTCGCGCGAGCTGCCGCCGAAGCGCGCCCTGAACTCGATCGTCTCGTTGCCGAGCTTAAGTGCGCTGGTCGCCTCGAAGCCGACGTTGAGCACGATCTCGTTGTTTTTGACGTACTCGCTCGGCACTTGCACGTGCGCGTCGACGAACACCGCGACGTACGGCGTGAAGCCGTTGTCGGTGCACCAATCGTGCAGCGCACGGATGAGGTACGGTCGGGTCGACGAACCCGCGGTGGTCGGGGCGATCGGGGGACTGCTCATGCTGTCTCGTAGGCTGCGACTACTTGCGCATGACCTTTTCGGACGGCGTCAGCGCCTCGATGTAGGCAGGGCGCGAGAAGATGCGCTCGGCGTACTTCAGCAGCGGCACGGCGTTCTTCGACATGTCGATGCCGTAGTAGTCGAGGCGCCAGAGCAGTGGGGCGATGGCCACGTCGAGCATCGAGAAATCGTCGCCGAGCATGTACTTGTTCTTCAGAAAGATCGGCGCGAGTTGCGTGAGCCGGTCTCGGATCTGCGAGCGTGCTTTTTCGAGCTGTTTGTCAGTGCCCTTCATGCCGCGCGATTCGAGCATGTTCACGTGCGCGAACAGCTCCTTCTCAAAATTGAACAAGAACAGCCGCACACGGGCACGCGCCACCGGGTCGCCCGGCATCAGCTGCGGATGCGGGAAGCGCTCGTCGATGTACTCGTTGATGATGTGCGACTCGTACAGAATCAGGTCGCGCTCGACCAAGATCGGTACTTCGTTGTACGGGTTCATCAGCGCGATGTCTTCGGGCTTGGCGAAGAGATCGACATCGCGAATCTCGAAGTCCATGCCCTTCTCGAACAGGACAAAGCGGCAGCGGTGCGAGTAGGGGTCGGTCGTTCCGGAGTAAAGCACCATCATGGCGGCGGGTCCTTGGGGTTCGGTCCGCGCCGTATTCACCGGAGCGGCATGGCAAAAAAGAGAACGCAGTTTTCGGCCGGATCCATTCAGCCAGATCGGCCCGCCACTGCGCGCAGTGCCCGGGGCCTGATTCAGGCCACGGGCAGGGACGACCTCACTTCACGTCTTTCCAGTAGGAGGCATTGAGCCGCCACGTGAACACGGTGAGCACACTCAGGAACAACAACACCCAAACACCAATCCGAACACGATGCTCCTGCGCTGGCTCGCCGATCCATTGCAGGTAGGCGACCAGATCAGCGATGGCTTCGTCGTAGGCGTGCTCGTCGAGCTTGCCGGGCGCGGTCTGCTCGAAGCCGTCGAAGCGATGCGCGGTTTTGGTTGGGTCGTGCTGATCTTTCTCGTCGACGAATTTGGCGACGCGCTGCCCTTGCAGCTCCCACAGCACGTTGGGCATCGCAACACCGGGGTAGGCCATGTTGTTCCAGCCGGTCGCCTTGGTATCGTCGCGGTAGAACGTGCGCATGTAGGTGTATAGGTAGTCGGCACCGCTGCCCTTGCCAACCTCAGCGCGCGAGCGCGCAATCAACGTCAAATCGGGCGGTACGGCGGCAAGCCACTCTTTGGCCTGCTTGGGGTCGAGCGAGACCTTCATCGTGTCGCCAACCTTGTCGGTCGCAAACAGCAGGTTTTTCTTGATTTCGTCGTCGGTCAGACCGATGTCATGCATGCGGTTGTAACGCATGTAGGCGGCCGAGTGACAGTTCAGGCAGTAGTTGACGAACAGCTTGGCGCCGTGTTGAAGCGCCGCCTTGTCCGACATTTTTTCGACCGGAAATTTGTCCCAGGCGTAGCCGCCTTCGTTAGCCGCTGCGCCGCCGATGCAGCCAAACGACACGAGCAGGGCGAATAGAAGCTTTTTCATTGTCATTGCCATGGTCTCCGGACGACTTGCGTCAGTGGGCCGCGAAGGTCACGCGGTCGGGCACGGCCTTGAAGCTGCCAATGCGGCTCCACACCGGCATCAGCATGAAGAAGCCGAAGTAGACGATCGTGCCGAACTGCGAGACGTAATTGCCCGCGTCTGATGGGGGTTGCGAACCAAGATAACCCAAAATCAGAAAGAAGAAAACGAAAGTGCCGTACAGATATTTGTGCCAATCAGGCCGGTAACGGATCGACTTGACCAGGCTGCGATCGAGCCAGGGCAGAAAGAACAGGATGATGACGGCGCCGCCCATCACCACGACGCCCCAAAACTTGGCGTCGAAGGTCTTGAGCAACAGAACCGCAGCAATCGCGCCGACGGCGATTGCCAGCTTGCCGTTGGTCTTGAATCCACCCCTCCAAATGGCCATCGCCGCACCGATCGCGAGCAGGACGGCCAGGATGTTGACCATCACGTCGGTCGTGGCCCGCAGCATCGAGTAGTACGGCGTGAAGTACCAAACCGGGGCAATGTGCGCCGGCGTCTTCAGCGGGTTGGCTTCGATGAAGTTGTTGAATTCCAGGAAATAGCCGCCGCCGGTGGGCGCGAAAAACAATACCGCGCTGAAAATCATCAGGAAGATGCTGACCGCGAAGATGTCGTGCACGGTGTAGTAGGGGTGGAACGTGATACCGTCGAGCGGCACGCCCTTGGCGTTTTTCTTCGCCTTGATTTCGACCCCGTCGGGGTTGTTCGAGCCGACCTCGTGCAAGGCGATGATGTGCGCGGCCACCAGCCCGAGCAGAACCAGCGGCACGGCGATCACGTGGAAGCTGAAGAACCGGTTCAACGTGGCGTCGCCAACGACGAAATCACCGCGAATCAGCAAAGCCAGATCGGGCCCGACGAAGGGCACTGCCGCGAACAGGTTGATGATGACCTGCGCACCCCAATAGCTCATCTGGCCCCACGGCAGCAGGTAGCCCATGAAGGCTTCGGCCATCAGGCACAAAAAGATGCCGCAGCCGAACAACCAAACGAGCTCGCGCGGCTTGCGGTACGAGCCGTAGATGAGCCCGCGGAACATGTGCAGGTAGATGACGATGAAGAACGCGCTCGCGCCGGTCGAGTGCATGTAACGGATGATCCAGCCGCCCGGCACGTCACGCATGATGTACTCGACCGACTCGAAGGCCTTGGCCGCGTCGGGCTTGTAGTTCATCACCAAAAAGATGCCGGTGACGATCTGGATCACCAAAACGAGCATCGCCAACGAGCCGAAGATGTAGAAGAAATTGAAGTTCTTCGGGGCGTAATACTCGCCGATGTGCTCGTTGTAGAGCTTGGACAGCGGGAACCGGTTGTCGACCCAGTTCAGCAGCTTTTGCGGGGATGTGGCGTTGGCGGGGGCTTCGTGGTATTCGGCCATGTTGGTGGTACTCCTGGGGTGCTGTCAGCTGCCTGGGTTCATCGCCGCGCGCGGCTGGCGAAGGAACGATCTCAGGCTTTCTTGCTTTCGCCGATGATGATTCGAGTGTCGGACAAATACGTGTAGGGCGGCACCTCGAGGTTGT
>JANLUW010000328.1:0-6385 GCA_031363645.1 Rhizobacter sp.
GCACCGACTCGACCATCTCGGCACCTGCTTTCTCCCACGCCGGGCGGCCAGCGATGAAGTGGTCTTCGATGACCCACTGTATGAATTTTTCGCCCATCACCGGCGCGCCGTCATCGACGCCGGTCGCGGCTTTCACGCGCATGGCCACGTCGGGCAACGGGCGCGGCGTGATGCGGTCGACCATGTCGTTGGGCGAGCTTGTGCTGACCTCGACCCAGGCGCGCAGCGCCTCGTCACCCCGGCGGCTCAGGAAGTCGATGAAGCCGAGCCGAAAGCGCTCGCCGTTGCTGCGCAGGTTGTCGCAGTTCAGCAGGGTGACGGGCCCGCTGCCGCGCTTCATGCGCTCGCTCAGGATCGCGGCGAGCGCGCCGTAGATCGTGCCGCGCGTGGTGCCTGCGATGTCCGACGCGACATCGGCGTAGGTGGTGTCGAGCCGGTTGTCGCTGTCGAGGTAGTAGCCGGCCTCGGTGACGGTGAACGAGATGATGCGGGTGTTCGCATCGGCACCCACCTCGATCAAACCGGCCAGCGACGGCTCGTAGGCGATGACCTGGCGGATCGACTCGATGCGTTCGTAATGGCGCTCGCCGCCAGGCGTGACGGTCTCGAGCGTGTACGCGCCGCCCTGCTTTTGCAGCGCAGCGATCGTCTCCTGCATGTCGCCGCGCAAGTTACCGCCGGCGAGCACCCAACCGGTCTTGCCCTGCGCGATCAGATGATTCAGGTAGACGGCTTGGTGCGCGCGGTGGAACGAGCCCAGACCCAGGTGGAGGATGACGAACGGCTTGGCAGACATGGTGCTCACGCGGCCTTTTCAAGCTCGCGAATCGCGCGGCCTTGCTTGTCGAAAAACAGCAGCGCATTCGCGTCGATTTCGACGCCGACCGCGTCACCGACCTTGAGCGTTGTGCGCTCGCTTTGGCGCGAGACCAGTCCGACGTCGGCGCCGACCCGGGTGTGGATCAGCGTGTCGGAGCCGAGCGACTCGACCAGCTCGACCTCGCCGGCAATGCCCTGCCCCGCCGCAACGATGCGCACATATTCCGGTCGCACGCCGACCGAACCGTCGGTCGGCAACCGGTTGCCTGCGATGCGCGTGAGTTCGGGCAGGGCAGCGGCCGACAGCACGTTCATCTGCGGTGTCCCGATGAATTGCGCGACGAACTGGTTGGCCGGCCGGTCGTACAACTCAAGCGGCGAGCCGACCTGCTCGATCAGGCCGTCACGCAGCACGACGACGCGGTCGGCCAGCGTCATCGCCTCGATCTGGTCGTGCGTGACGTAGACGGTGGTCGCGCCCAAGTCACGGTGCAGGTTCGCGATCTCGACGCGCGTTTGCCCACGCAGCGCGGCATCGAGGTTCGAGAGTGGCTCGTCGAACAAGAACACCTTCGGCGCACGCACGATCGCGCGGCCGATCGCGACGCGCTGGCGCTGGCCGCCGGAGAGTTCCTTCGGCGTGCGCTGCAGGTAGTCGGTGAGATTCAGGATCTTCGCGGCGCGTTCGACCTTCTCCTTGCGCAGCTTCACATCGACCTTGGCGAGCTTCAGCGCGAACGACATGTTGTCGAACACCGTCATGTGCGGGTAGAGCGCATACGACTGGAACACCATCGCCAGATCGCGCTTGCTCGACGGCACCTCGGTGATGTCGCGCCCGTCGAGGTGCAGCGAGCCTTCGGTGGTCGACTCCAACCCGGCAATGAGCCGCAGCAGCGTCGACTTGCCGCAGCCCGAGGGCCCGACGAAGACGATGAACTCGCCTTTGTCGATTTTCAGATCGATGCCCTTGATGGTGCGCACCGGCCCGAATTCTTTGACGATGTTTTTGAGTTCGAGGAAGGCCATTTGTCTTGCTCCTTACTTCACTGCGCCGAAGGTCAGGCCTTGGACGAGTTGCTTCTGGCTGAACCAGCCGAACACGATGATCGGCGCGATGGCGAGCAACGAGGCCGCCGACAACTTGGCCCAGAACAGGCCCTCGGGGCTGCTGTACTGCGCGATCAGCGCGGCCAGCGTGCCGGCGTTGGCGGAAGTGAGCGTGAGCGACCAGAACGCTTCGTTCCACGTGAGCACGAGGCACAACAGAGCGGTCGACGCGATGCCGCCCATCGTCAACGGCAGGATCGCGTGGCGGAACTCGTCCCACAACGTTGCGCCGTCGAGGCGCACGGCCTCGAGAATGTCGATCGGCACTTCCTTGAACGCGCTGTAGAGCATCCACACCATGATCGGCAAGTTCGACAGCGTGAAGACGATCACCAGCGCAGGGATCGAGTCGAGCATGCCGGTGGTCTGCGCCATCACGTAGATCGGCATCAGCGCGCCGACGGCCGGCATCATCTTGGTCGAGAGCATCCACATGAGGATGTCGCGCGTCTTGCGGGTGCGGAAGAAGGCCATCGAATACGCCGCGGGTGCCGCGATCAACAGGCCGAGCACGGTCGAGACGACGCTCGTAACCAACGAGTTTTTGGCGTAGTGCAGGTAGTCGCTGCGGGTCTGCACTTCGACGAAGCTGTCGAGCGTCGGCGTGAAGATCAGGTGCCCGGCGATCGCCTGCCCTTCGGTCTTGAATGCGGTGATACCGAGCCAGAACAGCGGGAAGAAGATCAGCAGCGACAGGAACCAGGCGAAGAAGGTTCGGACGTATGGAAAAGGTGCTTTCTTGGCCATGGGATCAGTCCAGGTGTCAGTCGAGGCGTCAGTCGAGGTTCTTGCCGACCATGCGGATCAGGAACACCGCCGCGATGTTGGCGAGTACCACCGCGAACAGCGCGCCGGCCGAGGCCACACCCACATCGAAATTCATCAGCGCCTGCTTGTAGATCAGGAACGCAAGGTTGGTGCTTTCGTTGCCGGGGCCGCCGCTCGTGGTCGTGAAGATCTCGGCGAACACGCTCATCAGAAAAATCATCTCGATCATCACGACGACCGCGATCGAGCGGCCGAGGTGCGGCAGCGTCAGGTACCAGAACTGATGGAACGCATTCGCGCCATCCATGCGCGCGGCCTCCATCTGCTCACGGTCGAGCGACTGCAGCGCGGTGATGAAAATCAAGCACGCGAACGGCAGCCACTGCCAGCTCAGGATGATGACCACCGAGAGCAACGGCCAGTCGGTCATCCAGTCGACCGGCGTCGCGCCGAAGAACGCCCAGACCTTGCCGAGCACCCCGTAGATGGGGTTCATCATCATGTGCTTCCACAGCAGCGCGTTCACGGTGGGCATCACGAAGAACGGCGAGATCAGCAGCACGCGCACGATGGCCTGGCCGGGGAACGGATCGTTGATCAGCAAGGCCAGGCCCACGCCGAGCACCACCGTGATGACGATCACCCAGCCGAGCAACTCGATCGTCTGCAGCACCGAGGGCCAGAAATCGGGGTCGGTGATGAAGTACTTGAAGTTCTCCAGGCCCACGAAACCGTGCTCGCCGGGCTGGTTCAAGTTGTACTGGATGAGCGAAAAATAGATCGTCATCACCAGCGGCACGATCATCCACGCGAAAAGCGTGACGACCGCCGGCGCGAGCAAGGCGCGGGGCAGGAATTTGGACATGGTGGAGATGCTCCCTGGTCTTTCTCCCTCTCCCAAAAGGAGAGGGGACAACGCAACCAACCTATTTCTTGTAGTAGCCGCCTTTGGTCATCTCACGCTCCGCCGCCGTCTGCGCGGTCTTCAGCGCCGCGTCGACCGTGACCTTGCCGGCAAGCGCCGCGCTCATCTGCTGGCCCACCGCCAACCCGATCGCCTGGAACTCGGGAATCGCCGCGTACTGCACACCCACGTAGGGCGACTTCGGCAAGGTGCTGTCGTTCGGGTTCGCGCTGTCGATCGCCTTCTTCTCTTCGACGGCGAACTTCGCGACCTTCTGGAACTCCGGGTTCGCGTAGGTCGACTTGCGCGTGCCGGTCGGCACCGTGGCCCAGCCACCGCTCTTGGCGATCAGGGCGATGTAGTCCTTCGAGGTCGCCCAGGTGATGAACTTCTGCGCCGCGGCGGGTTGCTTCGACGATGCCGGAATCGCGAGGTTCCACGACCACAGCCAGTTCGCGCCCTTGTTCGTCACCGCCGTCGGCGCGGCTGCGTACGCGACCTTGTCGGCCACCTTCGACTGCTTCGGATCGCTGATGAACGAGGCCGCGATCGTCGCGTCGATCCACACGCCGCACTTGCCTTCATTGAACAGCGCGAGGTTCTCGTTGAAGCTGTTGGCAGAAGCGCCCGGCGGCCCGTACTTCTTCATCAGGTCGACGTATTGGGTGATCGCGTCTTTCCACGGCTTGGTGTCGATCTGCGGCTTCCAGGCCATGTCGAACCACTGCCCGCCGTAGGCGTTGACCATCGTGGTGAGGAACGCCATGTTGTCGCCCCAGCCCGGCTTGCCGCGCAGGCACAGGCCATACACGCCCTTGGCCGGGTCGTGGATCTTGGCGACGATGTCGGCCATTTGCGCCCAGGTCGGGTTCGGCAGCATCGTCAGGCCCTTGGCCTTGACCAGGTCTTCGCGGTACATCGTCATCGAGCTCTCGCCGTAGAACGGCGCGGCGTAGAGCTTGCCGCCTTGCGAGAGGCCGCTGCGGATGGCCGGCAGGATATCGTCGACGTCGTAGGCGGCATCGGTCTTGATCTCGGTCAGCCAGCCTTTCTTGCTCCAGATCGGCGCCTCGTACAGGCCGATCGTCATCACGTCGAACTGCCCGCCTTTGGTCGCGATGTCGGTCGTCACGCGCTGGCGCAGCACGCCTTCTTCGAGCGTGACCCACTTCAGCGTGATGCCGGGGTTCGCGGCCTCGAATTCCTTCGTGTGCTTCTGCATCTCGATCATGTGGCCGTTGTTGACGGTGGCGATGACGAGGTCGACCGCGTGCGCCGAAGCGGCGGCGATCACGCTGAGCCCGAAGGCAACGGCGGTCTTGAGTTTCATGGGTCTTGTCTCCTGTTGTTCGATAAACACGTGCGGCGCGGGGAGCAGCCGACCTTCGGACGATAGGCGTATCGAGTTGCTCGATTCGGTACCACTCGCGCCAGTACCGGTACTCTGTTGCGTCGACCCACTGGTGGTTTCCTTTGTTTCCGCGTCATTTCACCAGCCTTGCGCGTTCCTTAACAAAAGGGATGCGCGCGGGAATGCTTTTGCTTACCGTGGCGGCTGAAAAAGGAGCCGGCCACCATGCAGCATGACCTCGTCGTGAAGACCAAGACCCTCGGCGGCGTCAGTGACTTGACCCTGTTCGCGCCGATCCGGCAGGGCTTCGTGCCGTCGCTTGAATCGGTGACTTACAAGACCCGCCTGAAGACGCTGCTGCGCACGCTCAGCGGCGCGCGCACCAGCTCGATCGAGTACTCGCTGACGCGGGCGTTCTCCGACAGCGTGCAACGCGTCAACGCGATCCACTCGGTGCGCGTCGTGGTCCGCGAGCCCGAGAACATCGTGATGCTGGCCGCCACGTTCGACGGCGCCTGGGAAACCTACATCCGGGTGCTCTGGCAGAAGGTCGGCACGCTGCTCGACGTGATTTTCTGCAACACCGAAGGCTATGTCGGCAGCTGGAACCACAGCTACGAGGAATGGGCGGCGTGGGCGAAGCGGGTTCAGGTCGAGACCGAATTCTTCTACAGCACGCCCGGCCTGACCGTCGCCGACACCGCCTACCTGCGCGGCCAGGAGGCGCTCCACCGCGACCGGCCGCCGCCTGCCTCGGACCCGGCCGGTGCCGCCTACGCCGTGACCAGCCCGGAGCTGCAGGCCTGGCAGCAGGCCACCGGGCTCGGGGCCGGTGCGCCCCCCGCAGTGACGCCGATACCGGTGCCGATGATCGCGAACATCGCCGAGACCTTGACGCAGGGCCTGCAGGCGCTGGCGCTCGTTTACCGCCTGACCGACCTCTACCTGCCGGGCACCGACGACGGCGGCTACCTGCAGCGCGCTGCGCCCGACCTGCTGCTCGAGTTCCACAAGCTCGACGCGCTCGACCCGCTGCGGTTCATGCCCGAAGGTTCGCCGCCGCGCGTGCGCTTCGCCAAACAGCTCGCGTGGTTCGAGGCGGCGCGCAGCACCGTGCACGCGCCGCCCTCGCCCACCGGCTGGCCGATCGCCGGTGGCGACGTGCAGGGCGGCATCGTCAACGAGTACACCGACACCAGCCACGGCGCGCTGCTGCTGATCGCACTCGACAGCGTCGCCGCGTGGGCCGATTTCCTGACCCGCATCGGTGCCCTGCTGACGCTCGACAACAGCCCCGTTGCCCGCGGCCGCGTGTTCGTCAACCTCGCGTTCACGCCCGAGGGCCTGCGCGCGATCGGCGTGCCCGAGGCCGAGCTGGCGCGCTTCCCGGCCGAGTTTCGCGAGGGCATGGCGGCGCGCGCCAGCGTGCTCGG
>JANLUW010000329.1:0-21131 GCA_031363645.1 Rhizobacter sp.
TCAAGCCGGCGAGGCCGCCGCCCATGATGACGACATCGTGGTGAGGGGTTGGCTGGTTCATGCCTCGAAGTATGCCGGCTGCGCCGCGGCGGTGGAAGGCGGTTGCCGGTGCGCGCCCGGGAACTGCAGTCGCACACGCAAGGCCAGTGCGGCCGAGAGCGGCATCGACATTGCGGCGGCGTCGCAGCGCGCCAGCGCCTCGAACAACGGCAGCGCATCGCTGATCGCATTCGTCGCCAGCGGCAGCGCGGCTTCTGACTTCAGCGGAATGCGCGCAGCGGCGCCACCCGCCAACGACCATTCGAGCGCCGCCAGCGTGCGCGCGCTGCGCTGCGGCGCGATCACGAGCGCGGCGGCGAGCAGGCCGCGGCTGTCGTTGGTCGACGCTAGCGCGCCGGTCGCCTGGGTGTCAGAGCCGACCAGCAGCACCGGCCGGCCGTCGGCCGTGCATTGCGTCAGCGCCTCGAGCAGGCCGGCCGCGAAGCTGCACTCGAATGCGCTGACCGCCGTGCTGGCCTGCAGGCAGCCGGTGCCGATGCCCCAGTAGCCCGATGCAGCGTTGTGCACCGAGTTCAGGAACTTGGTCGGCGAGATCAACATAGGCGCGCTGACCAGCATGTTGCAGAGGTAATCGGTGACCGCCAGATCGCCGTGGGCCGACGTGAACACGCTGAGTATCTCGTCGGTGCGCCGACCCGATTGCGCGACCGCCTGGGTCGCGACTTCGAGCGCGAGCGCGACTGCATCGGGCGCCCGGCGGCGCTCGGGGGCAGGCAGCAGCTCGGGCGACGGACGGCGCGCGGGTGGCACGGTGCCCGCACCTTCGCCGCGGAAAGCTGCCCGGGCAACGCTCCACCCCGGCAAGCTCGGCGACCACAGCGCGATGCCTTCGATGAACGCGGTCGGCTGGCTCATGTCAGTCGGCGCTCGCAAACACCAGCACGCAATTGGAACCGCCGAATCCGAATGAATTGCTGAGCGCCACACGGACCTCGCCCTGCGCCGGGCGCAGGCGAATTTGCGGGCCGCAAGCGGCATCGAGCGATTCGCTGTTGGCAGTGCCCGGCATCAGCCCGGTCTCGATCGCGAGCAGGCTGAACGCGGCCTCGACGATGCCGGCGCTGCCCAGCGTGTGGCCGGTCAACCCTTTGGTCGAACTCGCGTGCACGCGCGGGCCGAAGCGGCGCGCGACCAAGGCGGCCTCGACCTCGTCGTTCTTCTGGCTCGCGGTGCCGTGCAGGTTGATGTGGTGGACGGCGTCGGCGTCGATTCCGGCGCGAGCCAGTGCGTCGCCCAGCGCGCGCTCGGCACCCAGGCCTTCGGGGTGCGGCGCCGACATGTGGTGTGCGTCGCTCGATTCCCCGTGGCCGATCAGTTGCAGGGGGCCCTGCTCACCACGGCCAGAGCGCTCGAGCAACGCGAACCCCGCCGCCTCACCGAGGTTGATACCACGCCGGTGCGCATCGAACGGCCGGCACGGCTCGGGCGAGACGAGCTGCAGCGCGTTGAAGCCGAACAACGTGCTGCCGCACAGGCTGTCGGCACCACCGACGACGGCCGCATCGATCAGGTCGGCTCGCAGCATGCGTTCGGCCGCCGCGAACACTTTGGCACTCGACGAGCACGCGGTCGAGACGGTCAGGCACGGCCCTTCGAGCCCGAGCGCATGCTGCACGAAGTGGGCGAGCGAATGCAAAGTGTGCAGGCGCGTGTCGCGCAACGCAGGCGGGAAGCGGCCCTCGGCGTCGAGCACGCGGTAGGCGTCTTCGGTGGCGGCGATGCTGGAGGTCGAGGTGCCGACGATCACCGCCACACGCGCCGCGCCGAAGCGGCGCCGCGCATCGATCGCCGCATCGAGAAAACCATCGGCGTTCAGGCCGAGCCAGGCGAGCCGGTGGTTGCGGCAATCCCAGCGCGCCAGTGAGGCGGGCAGCGGTGGCTCCAGACCGTCGACGCGGCCGATCCAGGTGGCGAGTGGCTCGGGCCCGAAGTCGTTCGGCCGCAAGCCACTGCGCGATTCGGCCACCGCCGCGAGCATCCGCTCCTTGCCCACGCCGACGGCCGAGGTGGCGGTGAAAGCAGTGATCGATACGGGAAGGATGCGCCGAGGTAGAGAATGGACAGGCAACATGCGGAAAGCTTATCGGAACGCCCGTTTGCCCGCGGGTGTGGGGTTTGGTACGCTGTGCAGCGCGGGGTTTGCGCGGATTCGGCTTGCACCGGCCCGGTGCCCCTGGCGGCGATACACTGGTTGTGTGACGTATACGTCAATCGATCAATCAGGAGGGCGCGTGGCGAAGAAAACACCCCAGTTGGCGGACTATCAATTCGACGCCGCGCTGAAAGCCGGCAACGCGAACAAGTTCGATCTGAAGCGTTTCGACCCGGCCGACAAACCCTTCGGCAGCGGCGACAAAACGGCCGACCGAGCGGCCACCGCGGCGCTCGCCAGCGAGCTCGACGCGCTGCAAAACCTGTTCTATGCCGACAAGCGCTTCAAGTTGCTCGTCGTGCTGCAGGGCACCGACACCAGCGGCAAAGACGGCACGATCCGCGGCGTGTTCGGCCAGATGAGCGCGCTCGGCGTGCACACCATCGGCTGGAAGGCGCCGACCGAGCCCGAGCGCGAGCACGACTACCTCTGGCGCATCCACCAGCACGTGCCGGGTGCCGGCGAAGTAATGCTCTTCAACCGCAGCCAGTACGAAGACGTGCTGGTGCCGCCGGTCAGCGGCTGGATCACGCCCTTACAAACGGCGCAGCGCTACGCGCACATCAACGACTTCGAGCGCATGCTGACCGAGACCGGCACAGTGATCGTGAAGTTCTTGCTGCACATCTCGAAAGAAGAGCAGCAGGTGCGGCTGCAGGAACGCCTCGACGATCCGACCAAGAACTGGAAGTTCGCTCTTGGCGACCTCGATGCCCGCAAGCACTGGGACAGCTACCAAAAAGCTTACAGCGACGCCGTGGCTGCGACCGGAACGAAGTGGGCGCCCTGGACCATCGTGCCGGCCGACTCGAAGACGCACCGCAACCTGATGATCGCCACCGTGATGAAACAGGTGATGACCGGTTTGAAACTGCGTTACCCGCCGACCGACCCGGCCCTCAAGAACATCAAGGTCGTCTGACCACGACGCTGGAGACACGACCATGACCGACCTGTCCGCCGAGTTCAAAGCCCTCGCCGAATACCGCCCGACGAACAAGGTGCGCTTCGTCACCGCGGCCTCGCTGTTCGACGGCCACGACGCGGCGATCAACATCATGCGGCGCATCTTGCAAGGCATGGGCGCCGAGGTCGTGCACCTCGGCCACAACCGCTCGGTCGACGAAGTCGTCACGGCCGCGCTGCAGGAAGACGCGCAGGGCATCGCGATCAGCTCGTACCAAGGCGGACACGTCGAGTATTTCAAGTACATGGTCGACCTGTTGAAGCAGCGCGGGGGCGCGCACATCCAGGTGTTCGGTGGCGGCGGCGGCGTGATCGTGCCGAGCGAGATCGCCGAGTTGCAGCGCTACGGCGTGACCCGCATTTACAGCCCGGAAGACGGCCAGCGCATGGGTCTCGCCGGCATGATCGGCGAGATGATGATGCGGTGCGATGTGGACCTGTCGGTGCATGCGCCCCAGGCCATCGGCGCGATCCAGGGGCAGACCGAGACGCATTGGCGCGCACTGGCTCAGCTCATCACCGCGCTGGAGAACGGCACCGCGAGCGACGCCGTCAAGGTCGCGCTGCACGCCGAAGCCGCCAAGGCGAAAACCCCGGTGCTCGGCATCACCGGCACCGGCGGTGCGGGCAAGTCGTCGTTGACCGACGAGCTGATCCGCCGCCTGCGCCTCGACCAGAACGATGCGCTGCGCGTGGCGGTGATCTCGATCGATCCGTCGCGTCGCAAAAGCGGCGGCGCGTTGTTGGGGGATCGCATCCGGATGAACGCGATCTCTCCGTGGCGCCACGGCCAACGCGTGTTCATGCGCTCCCTCGCCACCCGCGACTTCGGCTCCGAAATCAGCCTGGCGCTGCCCGACGTGCTCGCCGCAGTCAAGGCCTCTGCAGGCTTCGACCTGGTCATCGTCGAGACCTCCGGCATCGGCCAGGGCGACGCGGCGATCGTGCCGCTGGTCGACGTGCCGATGTACGTGATGACGCCCGAATTCGGCGCCGCGAGCCAGCTCGAGAAGATCGACATGCTCGACTTCGCCGAGTTCGTCGCGATCAACAAGTTCGACCGCAAGGGCTCGCAAGACGCGTTGCGCGACGTAGCCAAGCAGGTGCAGCGCAACAAGGAAGCATGGACGACGCCGACCGACCAGATGCCGGTGTTCGGCACGATGGCGAGCCGCTTCAACGACGACGGCGTGACCGCGCTGTACCAGGCGCTTCTGCCGCGTCTGGCTGCGCTCGGCATGACGGTTGCGCCCGGCGCGCTGCCTGTCGCCGCAACGCGCCACAGCACGCACCAGGTGCCGATCGTGCCGGGTGCGCGGGTACGCTACCTCGCCGACATCGCCGACACCGTGCGCGCCTACAAGGCGCACGCGCGCGGCCAGGCCAAGCTCGCACGCGAGATCCAGCAGCTGCAAGCCGCAGCGTGGATGCTTGCCGACGAGAAGCCCGAGCGCGCACGCGCCGCCGAGGCCACGATCAACCTCGCCGAGCATCGCGAGGCCAAGCTTGACCCGCGCGCCAAAAAGCTGCTCGGCCTGTGGCCCGACATGCAGCGGGCCTATG
The DNA here is from genome assembly GCA_031363645.1 of Rhizobacter sp. Lineage (GTDB taxonomy): Bacteria > Pseudomonadota > Gammaproteobacteria > Burkholderiales > Burkholderiaceae_C > LMDS01. The sequence goes on from JANLUW010000329.1 coordinate 4,742, forward strand.
CGGGTGACGAGTACGTCGTGAAGATCCGCGACAAGGAACTGCGCACGCAACTCACGCACACGACGCTGTCGGGCTCGAAGATCCGCAAGGTCGCGTTGCCCTCGTACGAAGACCACGGCGAAATCCTGAAGTGGCTGATGCTCGACAACGTGCCGGGCTCGTTCCCGTACACCGCCGGCACCTTTGCATTCAAACGTGAAGGCGAAGATCCGACCCGCATGTTCGCTGGTGAAGGTGATGCGTTCAGAACCAACACGCGCTTCAAGCTGCTGAGCTCGGGCATGGCTGCCAAGCGCCTGTCGACGGCGTTCGACAGCGTCACGCTCTACGGCAACGACCCCGCGGTGCGGCCCGACATCTACGGCAAGGTCGGCAACTCGGGCGTATCGATCGCGACGCTCGACGACATGAAGGTGCTCTACGGCGGCTTCGACCTGACGAACCCGGCCACCAGCGTGAGCATGACGATCAACGGCCCGGCGCCGACGATCCTGGCGATGTTCATGAACACCGCGATCGACCAGAACCTCGACAAGTTCGCGAGCGACAACGGCCGCGCGCCGAGTGCCGATGAAGCGAACAAGATCACCGCGTGGGTGAAAGAAAACGTGCGCGGCACCGTGCAGGCCGACATCCTGAAAGAAGACCAGGGCCAAAACACCTGCATCTTCTCGACCGAGTTCTCGCTGAAGGTCATGGGCGACATCGCCGAATACTTCGTGCACCACAAGGTGCGCAACTTCTACTCGGTGAGCATCAGCGGGTATCACATCGCCGAGGCCGGCGCGAACCCGATTTCACAGCTCGCGTTCACGCTCTCCAACGGCTTCACGTTCGTCGAGGCGTACCTCGCGCGCGGCATGCACATCGACGACTTCGCGCCCAACCTGAGCTTCTTCTTCAGCAACGGCATGGACCCGGAATACACCGTGCTCGGCCGCGTCGCGCGCCGCATCTGGGCGGTGGCGATGCGCGACCGCTACGGTGCCAACGAGCGCTCGCAGAAGTTGAAGTACCACGTACAGACCAGCGGCCGCTCACTGCACGCGCAGGAAATTCAGTTCAACGACATCCGCACAACCTTGCAGGCGCTGATCGCGGTCTACGACAACTGCAACTCACTGCACACAAACGCATTCGACGAAGCCATCACCACGCCGACCGAAGACTCGGTGCGCCGCGCGATGGCGATCCAACTGATCATCAACCGCGAGTGGGGCCTGGCCAAATGCGAAAATCCCAACCAGGGCTCGTTCATCATCGATGAGCTGACCGAACTGGTCGAAGAAATGGTGCTGCAGGAGTTCGAGAAAATCGCCGAGCGCGGCGGCGTGCTGGGCGCGATGGAGACCGGCTACCAGCGCGGCAAAATTCAGGAAGAGTCGATGCACTACGAGATGCAAAAGCACACCGGCGAGTACCCGATCGTCGGCGTCAACACCTTCCGCAACCCACACGGCGACCCGGTCACCGACACGCTCGAGCTCGCACGCTCGACCGACGACGAGAAGCAGAGTCAGCTCAAGCGCCTCGCCGAGTTCCACACCCTGCACGCAGCCGAATCACCGGCGATGCTGCAACGGTTGAAAGACGCCGTGATCGCCAACGCGAACGTGTTCGAAGTGCTGATGGACGCCGTGCGTTGCTGCTCTCTCGGGCAGATCACGAACGCGCTGTTCGAGGTGGGCGGGCAGTACCGGCGGAGCATGTAGGGGCGAGACCCGGCTCAGGCGTCGTCGTCGATCGCGACGAGCCGCACGGCCTCGATTACCAGCGCCGATTCGGCGATCGCAACGCATGGCAGGATGAAGCCTTCGGCCTTTTCCTCCGCGCTCAGCCCCGGCCACTCGATCGCGTAGCGCACGCGACCGCTGACCATCCGGCGGATGCAAGTGCGGCACGTGCCATTGCGGCAAGAGCTCGGCAGGATCAAGCCCGATTCGCGTGCTGCCTGCAGCAGCGGCATGCCGGCCGGCGCGTCGAAGCAACGGCCCGAGGGCAGGAGCACGACCGCGAACCGATCACCCGCGTCCGACATACTGGCTCCTTTGAAATTGATGATCAGCGCGAGACGCGCATCGAAAGTCGATGCCCGGTAGCGCTCGACCCTAACCGATGACCATCCTACTGATCCGCCATGGCGAAACCGCGCTCAACGTCGCGCGCGTGCTGCAACCGGCCGATACGCCGCTGAGCGCACGCGGGATCGCGCAGGCCGAGGCACTGGCGCGGTGGCTGGCGGCGATGAACGTGTGTGCCATCGTTACCAGCGACCTGCCGCGTGCGCGGCGCACTGCACAAGCGATCGCGGCGGCCACCGGCGCAGCGCCAGAGGCCACGCCGCTGCTGCAGGAACGCAACTTCGGCGATTGGCGCGGCAAGCCGTACGACGGCATGGCGACCAATCCGTTGACGATGGAAGAGGCGCCGCCGAACGGCGAATCCATGGCGGCGTTCGAGCAGCGCGTCGCACAAGCCTTCGCGCATGTCGTACTGCGGCACGCAACCCTCGGCATCGAACCCGGGGCAACGCTCGCCGTCGTCACGCACGGGTTGGTGATCCGCGCGCTGCTGGCGACGCATGTGCAATTGAATGCCGGCATGACACCGCCCGCACACCTCGGCAACACCAGCCTGAGCATTTTCGATGCCACGCCGCCGCACCTCGTCAGCCTACTCAACTGCACCCTGCATCTCGACGCCGCAGCGGGCGACGACGCCAACGCACTCTCGGGTGGCTGAACCGACTCAGCGCTTCGAAAGCGCCCAATGCCCGTCGGTTTCGCGCGCGACGCCGTCGTCACGAAGCTTGTACAGATGCGCGCGCAGCGAGCGCAACGCCATCGCGAGCAGCTGCGGCTTGACGTCGTCGTAGACGCGAGCGAGCAGCGTTTCGGCATCGGCCGGACCGAGCTCGCGCAGTGCGTTGACGACCTTGGCCTCGCGTTTGAGCCGGTGCGCGACGATGCCTTCGATCGCGCGCTGCGGCTGCGCCATCAAGAAGCCGTGGCCGGGCGCGAGCCAGTCGAGATCGAGTTCGGCGAGCGCGCGCAACGAACCGATGTAGGCCGCCATGTCGCCGTCGGGCGGGTTGATCACCACGGTCGAGAGCTGCATCACATGGTCGCCAGTGAACAGCAGCTTCTCTTCCTCGAGGCGGTAGCAGAGGTGGTTCGATGCGTGGCCTGGCGTGTGGACCACATGCAGCGTGGTGGTCAGCCCTTCTGGCGCGGGCAGCTCGAAACGCTCGCTGCCAACCAGGTGCACATCGGGCGCGAAACTCGTGTCCTGCCACTCTTTGTGATCCGGTACGCGGCCGTACACAGTGGCGCCAGTGCGCGCCTTCAACGGCACGCAAGCCGGTGAATGGTCGTTGTGCGTGTGGGTCGCGAAAATCCAGCGGATCAGCCCCGGCGCGGCCGCCATGATCGCGTCGACATGCGCCTCGTCGAGAGGGCCCGGGTCGATCACCGCCCACTCGTTGGTCGCACCGCCGCCGACGAGGTAGGTGTTCGTGCCCGGCCCGGTCATCAGGCTGCCGTTGTTCGCGGTCACGCGAATCAGCCGCGGCGACAGCCGCACCGGTGTCGCGACCTGAATGTCGTAGCAGCCGCTGCCGTGGCCTGCCGGGTCGATGCGGCCGAGTTCGGCGAAAGCCGGTTCATCGGGCAGCACCGGGCGCATGCCCTGCGTGCCGTTGGCCACGCGCGGCATGATCAACGCGACCTCGCGCGGCGCCCGGGCCCACGCGAGCAGCGCCTCGACATTGGCGTAGCGGCCGACGAGTTCGAGCGTCTTCTGCGTCGGCGTCATCAGCTTGAGTTCGTTCGCACGCGCGAGTGCATCGGCCGGGCGCAGCCAGAGCTGCTCGACCATCTCGGTGCCGTCGAACGCGGCCGTCTGCCCGCCCGGCGCGGCGGCGATGAAGAAACGCGTGTCGAAGCGCTTCGGCCGCGCGAGCGGCGTGAGCCAGTGACTCAGGTAAATGAGCCGGTCGAGCGCGAGCGTGAGACCGAACTCGCGACACATCTCGGCGAGCCGGCGTTCGTTGCGGTGCAGCGGGCCACGCCAGGCGGTGGGTTGCAAGCCGGTCGCGTCGTCGAGGCCGACGAGCTCGCCGCTGCGGTCGGTTGCGAACAGCAAGCCCGACTCCTCGAAGCATTCGCGCACCGCGGCGATGTAGTAGTCGAGCCCGTGGGCCGGCAGGCCGAGCTGCGCACTCGCGGCTGCGTCGTCGAGACCGGCACAGCAGCCGTGGGCTTGTCTGTCGCCCGGGTCGACAATGCCGCCGGGGAACACCCACGCGCCGCTGTTGTGGTCACCACGCTCGGCGCGGCGCGACAGCAGCACCTCGATGCCGCCCGCGCCATTGCGCACGACGACGATCGTGGCTGCGGCGCGCGGCGGGCGCTCGGCGGCCAGCGTGGACGGCGTCGGCGGGCCGACGGTATCGGTGGCTTGTGACATCAGGACTCGCCCGCGTGCGGGGCGCTGGTGAAGCGGTCTCGGAGTATCTCGCCGCGCGGCGGCGGCGCCTGTCGCGAGGGCATCAACCCAGCGCCTCGATGAGCGCCATCGCGGCTGCCGGTGCTTTCTCTTTTGCGCCGCTGATGAAGTAGATGAACACGTTGCGTGGCGCGGCCGGTGCCGCGGTCGACACGGTTGCGGGCTCGATGCGCGGCAGCCCGGCCGGCTCGGCGCCGTCGCGCCAGGCCTTCGCACACGCGGCGAGCTGTGCGAAGACCGACGGCGGGCAACCCTTGGCGTACTTCGCATCGGTGCGCATAAGGCGCGCATAAATTAGACCGCCGGTGACATCGGCAAACGACGGGTAGTCGTCGGAATCGGTGAACGCGGTCGCCATGCCGTGGCGGCGCGCGAGCGCGAGGTACTCGGAGGTCTCGAAGCTCTCGTGGCGCACGTCGAGTACGTGGCGCAGCGGCACGCCGGCGACCTTGGCTGGCAGCAGCTTCAAAAACGCCTCGAAGTCGCCCGGCTCGAAACGCTTGGTCGGTGCGAACTGCCAGACGATCGGCCCGAGCTTGTGCGCCAGCTCGGAGATGCCCTGGTTGACAAAACGCTCGATCGATTCGCCCGCCTCGGCGAGCACGCGCCGGTTCGTCGCGTAGCGAGAGGCCTTCAGCGAAAACATGAAATGGTTGGGCGTCTCGTCGCGCCACTTCGCGAAGGTGGCCGGCTTCTGCGCGCTGTAGTACGTGCCGTTGACTTCTATTGCCGTGAGTCGGCGGCTCGCGTATTCGAGCTCACGCGCATGCGACCAGCCTTTTGGAAAGAAGTTGTCGCGCCAGGGCTCGAAAGTCCAGCCGCCGACACCGACACGGATGTTCGCTCGGGGCGTGTTCGTCGCTTCGTTCATCGTGCCTCCCTGAATTACCTGCCGCTAGACTCCAACGCATGCCTTGGACACTCCTCTTTTTCGCCGGCCTGTTCGAGGTTGCGTGGGCCATCGGCCTGAAGTACACCGAAGGCTTCAGCAAGCCCGTGCCCAGCGTGCTCACGGTTGGCGCGATGGCCGCCAGCGTCGTGCTGCTCGGCTTGGCGATGAAGCACCTGCCGGTCGGCACTGCGTACGCGGTCTGGACCGGCATCGGCACCGTCGGCACCGTTATTCTCGGCATCGTGCTGATGGGCGACTCGGCCTCGCCGCTGCGGCTGGCGTGCCTCGGGTTGATCATGCTCGGCATCGTCGGCCTCAAGCTGACGGCCTGAGCAGCGGCCTGACGCGCAGCACTTCGTCCGCTGCGTTTTCGTAGGCCCGTGCAAGCCGCAGCAGTGCGGCATCGCCTTGCGGCTCGCCGATCAGCTGCAGGCCCATCGGCAAACCCGTTGCGCTGAAGCCGGCCGGCACGCTGATGCACGGCAGGCCGGCGAAGGTGGCGTAGACCACGACTTCCATCCAGCGGTGGTACGTGTCCATCGCGCGGCCGGCGACCCGGGCGGGCCAGCGCAGATCGGCATCGAAGGGCCAGACCTGCGCGCAGGGGAGCGCGAGCACGTCGAAGCGCTCGAACAGGGTCAGCAGGTGTTGGTAGAAGGCCGTGCGCTGCGCGCTCGCCTGCAGCACCTGCGCGCCGGTGAGGCCGGCGGCCTGGTCGTGCTCCCACAAGGCTTCGGGCTTGACCAGCGCACGGTTCGCGGGGTTGACAAGGTGCGGTGCGATGCGGCCAGCGACGAGCCACCGGCGCCACACCAGCCAGGCATCCCACACCGCCTCGGGCGAGTGGCCGAGCGCGGTCTGCTCGACCGCGCAGCCGACGGACTCGAGGCGCCTCAACGCCTGCTCGCACACCCCCAGGATGCCGGGCTCGATCGCCAGGTAGCCGTTCAGGTCACCGAGCCAGCCGACCTTTGCCTTCGCCTCATCGACCTGGTTCAAGCCATCGGCGAACGACGCATGCGCGGGCAGCGACAAGGGCACGCGTGCATCCGGGCCGGCCTGCACGTCGAGCAGCCGCGCCACGTCTTCGACCGTGCGGCCCATCGGCCCTTCGGTGCCCAACTGCGCGACCCACACGTCCGCCACCGGCCACTGCGGCACACGGCCTTGGCTGGGGCGCAGGCCGAACACATTGTTCCAGCCGGCCGGGTTGCGCAAGCTGCCCATGAAGTCGCTGCCGTCTGCGACCGGCAGCATGCGTGTGGCCAGCGCCACGGCCGCGCCACCACTGCTGCCGCCGGCCGACTTGCTCGGGTCGTAGGCATTGCGCGTGACGCCGAAGACCTCGTTGAACGTGTGTGAGCCCAAGCCGAACTCGGGCGTGTTGCTCTTGCCCACGACGATGCAGCCGGCGGCACGCATGCGCTGCGCGAGCAAGCCGTCTTCGCGCGGGACGAAGTTGCGCAGCAGCGGCGAGCCCATCGTGAACGGCAGGCCGGCGACCGGCGCGAGGTCTTTGATGGCCTGCGGCACGCCTTGCATCCAGCCGCGGGAGTGGCCCAGCGCGAGTTCGACGTCGCAGGCGTCGGCCTCGCGCAGCAGCTCGTCGGCATCGCGCAGGTTGACGAGCGCGTTGTGGGCCGGGTTCATCAGGGCGATGCGCGCGAGGTAGGCATACATCACCTCGCGGCACGACACGGCCCTCGCGTGGATCGACGCCGAAAGCGCGGTCGCCGAGAGGTCGGTGATCTGCACCGGGCTCAACCCGGGTCGCGGCGCGCAGCCTGCGGCCGGTCGTCGGTGAGGTGAGTTGAAGCGGTGAAACCCATCAGGCGATTCTGCCGTCACGTTGCTCGGCGCAACGCACAGGCGAACCCCTAGGAAGGATCGCCCGAATCACCGATGGTGCGCCGCCGCCAGCCCGCCGACGACGGTATCGGGGCTTGCCCCGTCGCTAGCCTCACCAAGTGTCGATGCCGGGCCGCACGGGCGCGCCGACACGAGCCGAGGCCAGCCCGCGCGAGAGCCAGGCGCGTGTGGTCGCAGGGTCGATCACGGCATCGATCTCGAGCGTGACGGCCATGTTGATGGCCTTGCCGTTCGCGTACTGCGCGTCGAGAAGTTGCGCGAACAGCGCGTCGCGTTCCGGCCCTGGCGGCACCGCTGCGAGCTCCTTGCGATAGCCCAACCGCACCGCGCCTTCGAGGCCCATCGCGCCGAACTCGCCGCTCGGCCACGCAACCGTGAACACCGGCTCGTGGAAGCCGCCGCCGGTCATTGCCATCGCACCCAGCCCGTAACCCTTGCGCAGCACCACCGCGAAAAACGGCACGCGCAAATGCGCCGCGGCGACGAACATGCGGCTCACGTGACGCACCTGCGCCTGCGCCTCGGTCTCGGGCCCGACCATGAAACCCGGCGTGTCGACGAGCGAGACCAGCGGCAGGCCGTGCGCGTTGCACAACTGCATGAAGCGCGCGGCCTTGTCGGCGGCGTCGGCATCGATCGCGCCGCCGAGGTGCGCCGGGTTGCTTGCGATCAGCCCGATCGGCTTGCCTTCGATGCGCGCCAGCGCGGTGAAGATGCCGGCGCCAAAGCCGGCGCGCAGCTCCAGCAGTGAGCCGGTGTCGGCAACCAGCCGCATCACGGCACGCATGTCGTAGGCGCGCACGCGGTTCTCGGGCAACGCTTCACGCAGCAGCACCGGGTCGGCGGTCGACCACTCGGTCGTCGCGCCCTGGAAGTACGCGAGGTATTGCCGCGCGGCCGCGACCGCCGCGGCTTCGTCTTCGACCAGCAGATCGATCACGCCGTTGGCCGATTGCACGCCGCTCGGGCCGATCTGCTCGGGCGTGAACACGCCGAGCCCGCCGCCCTCGACCATCGCCGGCCCGCCCATGCCGATGTTGCTGCGCTGGGTCGCGATGATCACGTCGCTGCAGCCGAGCAGCGCGGCATTGCCGGCGAAGCAGCGGCCGGCGACGATGCCGACCACCGGCACCTGCCCGCTCAGCCGCGCGTAGCTCGCGAAGCTGCGCACATGCAGGCCGGCGACGATGGGCATATCAACATCGCCCGGCCGCCCGCCGCCGCCCTCGGCGAACAGCACGACCGGCAGCTTTTGCGCCAACGCGATGCCGAGCATGCGGTCGGTCTTCTGGTGGTTGCGCATGCCTTGCGTGCCGGCGAGCACGGTTGCGTCGTAGGCCATCACGACGCAGCGCGTCTTCTGCGCACCCGCCTGCTCGTCGCCGAACAGCGTGCCGTTGATGCTGCCGATGCCGCTGACCATGCCGTCGGCCGGCGTGTTGGCGATCAGGTCGGCCTCGCTGCGGCGGGTGCGCTGCGCCGCGATCGCGAGCGCACCGTATTCGATGAAGCTGCCGGCATCGCACAGGTCGGCCAGGTTCTCGCGCGCCGTGCGGAAGCCGAGCGCGTGGCGTTTGGCGACGGCCTCGGGGCGCTGGGCGTCGAGCGTGAAGGCGTGTCGGGTGAGTACTTCTTGCAGATCGGCGCGCGGGCCGGCACCCTCACCCCGGCCCTCTCCCGCGGGCTGGAGAGGGCCGGGGTGAGGGCTGCGATGCTCGGCGAGCTCGAGCCGCATCAACGACTCGCCCTCGACGACCACTTCACCCACGCGAACGCCCACGCTCAGCACCAGCGCATCAGCCTCGGCGCGAATCTCGTGCTCCATTTTCATCGCCTCGATCACGGCCAGCGTCTGGCCGGCGCGCACAGACTGGCCGGCCGCGACCGACACCTCGACCACGGTGCAGGCCATCGGCGCGCGAATCTCTAGTTGTGGCATCGCTTGTCTCCTGGCAGGCCACTGTAGCGAAAGCGAACTGCGCTCGATGACGTATGGTCGCGGCTCCGCGCCAAGCGCCGCCAACTTCACCACCCCGATGACTTTGCACCTTCCGCCTCTGGGCCGCGTCACGAGCGCTGCCTTGCTGGGCTTGCTGATCCACACCACGGTCACTGCCCAGGCACCCCAAGCCCTCACCGACGCGCCATACCCCGGCACACTGACGCTGCAGGTCGACGCGACCGACCTCGACCGGCGCATCTTTCGCGTCCGCGAAACCGTGCCGGTCGTGCCCGGCCCGCTGCGGCTGCACTACCCGCAGTGGCTGCCCGGCAACCACGGCCCGACCGGCCGCGTCGGCGAACTCGCCGGGTTGAAGTTCAGCACTGGTGGCAAGCCGCTCGCGTGGAAGCGCGATCCGCTCGACGTGTACGCGTTCACGCTCGACGTGCCGGCCGGCGCGAGCACGCTCGACATCGAGTTCCAGCAACTTTCGCCGGTCGACAGCAAGAGCGGCCGCGTCGTCGTCACGCCCGAGATGCTCAACGTGCAGTGGAACGCGGTGCTGCTGTACCCGGCTGGCTACGACGACAGCCGCATCACCGTGAAGCCCAGCCTGCGCCTGCCCGAGGGTTGGCAGATCGGCAGCGCGCTGCGGGCCGCTGGCCAGAAGGGCGCGACGACCGAGTTCGAGCCGGTCAGCGTCGAGACCCTGATCGACTCGCCGGTGTTCGCCGGCAAGCACATGGCGCGCGTCGACCTCGACCCCGACGCGGCCACGAACGGCCGTACGCCGGTGTCCCTGAACGTCATGGGGGACAACCCCGAAGAAATCAAAATGACGCCCGAGCAGCTGGCAGCGCACCGCGCGCTGGTGACGCAGGCCGACAAGCTCTTCGGCGCGCGCCACTACGCGCACTATGACTTCCTGCTCGCCATCAGCGAACCCTTCGGCGGGATCGGGCTGGAGCACCACCAGTCGAGCGAGAACGGCGTGTCGCCGGGCTACTTCAAGGAATGGGCCAAGACATCGGTGGGCCGCGATCTGTTGGCGCACGAGTACACGCATTCGTGGAACGGCAAGTTCCGCCGCCCGGCCGATCTCAGCACACGCAACACCAACACGCCGATGCAGGATTCGCTGCTGTGGGTGTACGAAGGCCAAACGCAGTTCTGGGGCGACGTGCTGGCCGCGCGCTCGGGCCTGGTGCCGATCGCCGAGATGCGCGACAGCCTCGCGGACACCGCCGCATGGCTGCAAGCGCAAAAGGGCCGTGACTGGCGCAACCTGCAGGACACGACCAACGAAGCCGTGATGGGCGATCGCCAGGAAGGCCACGACTGGCGCGACTGGCAGCGCGGCAGCGACTACTACGACGAGATGGTGATGGTCTGGCTCGAAGCCGACATGCTGATCCGCGACGCCTCGGGCGGCCAGCGCTCGCTCGACGACTTCGCACGTGCGTTCTTCGGCGCTGCGCCGGGTCGCGCGGCTGCCGATTTTTCGCCGTTGACCTACACCTTCGACGACGTGGTCGCTGCACTCAACGCCGTGCAGCCGCACGAGTGGGCGCGCTTCCTGCGCGAGCGGCTCGACACGCACTCGAGCGCCGGCTTGCTGAAGGGCCTCGAACGCTCGGGCTGGCGCCTCGGCTGGAGCGACGAGCCGAACAGCGCCACCAAGGGCTCGATGGCGCAACGCCACTACGAAGACTTCTCGTACTCGCTGGGCTTCAGCGTGGGCAAGGAAAGCGCAGTGCGCGGCGTGCGCTGGGGCAGCCCCGCGTTCGAGGCCGGGCTGAGCAGCGCAGTGATGCTGGTCGCGGTGAACGGCCTCGCCTACGAAGCCGATCGGCTCAAGGCAGCGATCACCGAAGCGAAGTCGGGCGCTGCGCCGATCCAGTTGCTGGTCAAAGACGGCGACCACTACCGCACCGTAGCGATCGCCTACAAAGGCGGGCTGCGCTACCCGAAGCTGGAGCGCATCGAAGGCGTCGACGACCGGCTGACGACCGTGCTGACGCCAAAGCCTTGAGCGCTTCGTCGAATGCAGTCAGGCGTAGGCGTTCGGGTAGCGGTCGATCGTCAGGCCGTTCATGTCGATGCCCGGCGGGCGGCCCGAAATCACGTCGGCCATCACGCGGCCGGTGCCGGCGGCCATGGTCCAGCCGAGCGTGCCGTGGCCTGTGGCGAGGTAGAGGTTGGGCAGCCGCGTGGCGCCGATAACCGGTGTGCCGTCGGGCGTCATCGGGCGCAGGCCGCACCAGAACTCGGCGCGCTTGACATCACCGCCGCGCGGGAACAGGTCGGTGACCACGTGCTCGAGCGTGTGGCGGCGCGCGTCGTGCAGGCGCAGGTTGTAGCCGGCGAGCTCCGCCGTGCCGCCGACGCGGATGCGGTCGCCCAGGCGCGTGACCGCGACCTTGTGGCTCTCGTCCATCACGGTCGATTCGGGCGCGCACCCAGGGTCGGTGATCGGCACGGTGATCGAGTAGCCCTTGACCGGATACACCGGAATCCGGATGCCGACATGCTTGAGCAGCAGCGGCGAGTAGCTGCCGAGCGCGACAAGGTAGGCGTCGGCCTTGAGCGTGCCCGAACCGGTGACGACGCCGTCGATCTGCTTGCCCGCCAGCACCAGTTTCTTGATGGGCGTGCCGTAGCGGAACTGCACGCCCTGCTTCACCGCCAGCGCGGCGAGGTTTTGGGTAAATTTGAAGCAGTCACCGGTTTCGTCGCCGGGCAGCAGCAGGCCGCCAACGAATTTGTCGCGCACGTTCGCGAGTGCGGGCTCATGGCGAATGCAGCCTTCGCGGTCGAGCAGTTCGAAGCCCACGCCGTAGCGCTTCAGGATCGCGATGTCGGCGGCTGTGCCGTCGAGCTGGTCTTGGGTGCGAAACAGTTGCAACGTACCTTGCATGCGCTCGTCGTAGCGGATGCCGGTTTGCGCACGCAGCTCTTTCAAACAATCGCGGCTGTATTCGGCCAGCCGCACCATGCGGCCCTTGTTGAGCTCGTAGCGCGCGGTCGTGCAATTGCGCAGCATCGCTACGCCCCAGCGCACGAGGTTCAGGTCGACGGTGGGGCGGATCACCAGCGGCCGGTGCTGCATCAGCAACCACTTGATCGCCTTGATCGGCACGCCGGGCCCGGCCCACGGCGCCGAATAGCCGGGCGAAACCTCGCCGGCGTTGCCATAACTGGTTTCCAACGCTGCCGCGGGCTGGCGGTCGATCACCGTCACCTCGTGGCCCGCCATCGCGAGCTGGTAGGCCGCCGAAACACCGATCACACCACTGCCGAGAACCAACACTTTCATCGCCATGCTCCACGCACCGTTTGTGCCTGGTTCAGTGTACGGGCGCGCATGATGACGGCTCGTCTGGCGCCGTGAAAGCCCGACCGCCCCACCACCGAGCGGCTGCGCCATCGGCGAAAATGACGCCACACAAACAAGAAGGCAAACCATGTCAGTCGTCCCGAATTACGTCGCACCCGCGGCCTTCAACGACCCCGCCGCCGCGCTCGCGCAAGTGCGTGCAATCTACGACGGCAGTGTTCAACACCTGCGCGGCGCGCTGCAGGCGTTCGTCGCGGGCGACAGCATGGCCGAGCACGTGCGCGCCTGCTATCCGTTCGTGCGTGTGCGCACCGACACGGTCGCGCGTGCCGACTCGCGCCTGAGCTACGGTTTCGTCGCCGGCCCCGGCACCTACGAGACCACGTTGACGCGGCCCGAACTGTTCGCGAGCTACTACCTCGAACAGTTCCGTCTGCTGCTGAAAAACCACCACGTGTCGCTCGAAGTGGGAACGAGCGCGCAGCCCATCCCTGTGCACTTTTCGCTCGCCGACAACGACCACATCGAAGGCAGCCTGACAGCCGAGCGCCGCCTGCTGATGCGCGACCGTTTCGACCTGCCGGACCTCAACGCGATGGACGACGGCATCGCCAACGGCACGCGTGAGACCGGCCCGGGCGAAGCGCATCCGCTGTCGCTGTTCACCGCGCCGCGGGTCGACTACTCGCTGCATCGCCTGCGCCACTACACCGGCACTGCGCCGGAGCACTTTCAGAACTTCGTGCTGTTCACGAACTACCAGTTCTACATTGACGAGTTCGTGCGGCTCGGGCACGAGACCATGGCCAGTGAATCGCGCGCGCAAGACTACGTCGCGTTTGTTGAGCCGGGCAACGTGATCACGCGCCGCAAGGGCCTGCCGCCGTTGCTGGGCGACGACCTCGGCGCCGCACCGCCGCGCCTGCCGCAGATGCCGGCCTACCACCTGGTGCGCGCTGACGGCAGCGGCATCACGATGGTCAACATCGGCGTGGGCCCGGCCAACGCGAAGACCATCACCGACCACATCGCCGTGCTGCGCCCGCATGCGTGGGTGATGCTCGGCCACTGCGCGGGCCTGCGCAACACGCAGCAGCTCGGCGACTACGTGCTCGCCCACGGCTACGTTCGCGAGGACCACGTGCTCGACGAAGAACTGCCGCTGTGGGTGCCCATTCCCGCGCTGGCCGAGGTGCAGGTCGCGCTCGAGGCGGCGGTCGAAGAAATCACGCAGCTGAGGGGCTACGAGCTCAAACGCATCATGCGCACCGGCACCGTCGCGAGCACCGACAACCGCAACTGGGAGCTGCTGCCCTCGCACCACGCCGCGAGCACGCCGGAGCGCCGCTTCAGCCAAAGCCGCGCGATCGCGCTCGACATGGAAAGCGCCACGATCGCGGCCAACGGCTTTCGCTTTCGCGTGCCCTACGGCACCTTGCTGTGCGTGAGCGACAAGCCGCTGCACGGCGAGATCAAGCTGCCCGGCATGGCGAACCACTTCTACCGCGAGCGCGTCGACCAGCACCTGCGCATCGGCATTCGCGCGATCGAGTTGCTGCGCGAGGCGGGGGTCGATCAGCTGCACAGCCGCAAGCTGAGGAGCTTTGCGGAGGTGGCGTTTCAGTAGACGTTGCCTGCTGCTGTGCAGGGCAATGCGGGCGGCAACACGCCGAGCCTGATCGTCTTTGCCGGCCGGCCGTGCCGGTCGCCGGGGACGACGTCGAAAAGTATCACGTTGGTCACGCCGGTGGGCACCACGTCGTCGTCGTCGAGCACGTAGATAGCGCCCCGGCGGCGCACGTCTTCGGCGCGCACCCACGGGGTTGCCGATTCGGAGTCGAACACTTTGAGGCTGCCACCCGAGTAGAGAGACACCAGCCCCGCATCGAATGTGTTACCGGCGACGTAATGAAGCAGGCATTTCGTCGACTGCGTCCAGTGCGCGACCGCCGCGAGGGCGAGGCGGCGCGCCGGGTACATCGTGTCGATGCGCCGCTTGGCCAGCACGGCCGTGGGGTCGCGGTGCTCGCTGGCGTACCAGGCGAGGCTCGCGACGTGTACGGCGAGCGCGACGCAAACGACGCGCGTCATGTCGATGGGTCGGTTTCGATCCCAACGCCACGCGAGCCAGATGCAAAAGAACTGCAGCGCCTGCACGCCCCAGTGGTTGCGCAGGCTGGCTCCGGCAGCCAGCGCCATCACGACCAGCACGGCGAGACCGACCCACAGCAGGCCGACCATCCAGATCGACAAATCGGGCGCCGTCTCGCCGGCGCGGCGGGCCACCACCTTCGGGGAGAGCCGAGCCCAGCCCGCGTACAACGCGATCGCCAGCAGCGCCGGGGACCACAGCCGCAGCTGGTTCGCGGCGAACGAAACAATGAAGCCGAGCCGCTGGCCCAGGCTTGAAGTGACGATCGCCTCGGAGGCGTAACGCAGCGTGCTGAAATGATGCTGTGCGACCCACACAGCGTGCGGCGCGCACACCGCCACCATTGCGACGATCGCTCCCAGCATGCCGCCCCACTGCGCGGGTCGCTTCAGCCGGCCCGACCAGGCAAGCGCGAGCAACAGCCCCGCCAGCGGCACCACCGCCTGGTATTTCGACAAGGTGGCCGCGCCGGCCGCAAGGCCGGTCGCGAGCCACCAGAGCGGCGCGGTGCGCTGCGCCCGGCACGCGCGCATTGCGAACCAGGTGGTCGCGGCGAACCACAGCACCAGCACCGTGTTGTGGTTGTAGAGCTGCGCGCGCTGCGAGAAGGTCATGTTCAGCCCCCACAGCAGGCAACCCGCAGCGGCGACGCGATCGCCGACCAACTCGCGCCCAATCAGCCACGTGAAAATCGCGGTGCCGATCAAGCACAGTGCGGCGAGCACGTAGGCCCAATAGATCGACGGTCCGAACAGTTTGATTACCGAGCCGAGCAACCACGAAGGCAGCGGCGGGTGCTTGTGGTAGCCGAGCTCGAGGCTCTGTGCCCAGTTGAACTGCTCGATGTTGTCGCCGAACTGCGCGGTGTTGAAGTACGCCGCCCAGAGCGCCCACACCACGACCACGGCGACGCTGACAGCCACGGCGAACCGTGGCTGAACACCGTGCAGATCGGCCGTTTCACCGGCGGGTTGGGAGATGTAGCGGTTCACGTCTTGCATCACCGGGTGAATGCGGCGCATTTTAGATACCCGCCGCTGCCGCGAGCACCGATTGCCGCGTGCACTGCTATCCCTTAGGCTCTTTCGCACGAAGCCAGCCGCTTCGCACTGGCACGCGACGCAAGCGAGCGCAAGCGCGCCCCCAAGGAGACAGCGCCATGCCGCAGCCGAACCCGCACGCCGACATCCAAGCCATCCGAACCCTCGCGCTGGTCGGCCAGACCGGCGCAGGCAAAACCAGCCTGGCGGAGGTGCTGCTCTGCCAGGCCGGCGCGATCGGCGCGCCCGGCAGCCTGGAGCGCGGCACGACTGTGAGCGACTTCGATCCGATTGAGCGCCGCGCCCAGCACTCGCTGAACTCTGCGGTGCTGCACCTCACGCACAAAGGCGCACGCATTCACCTGATCGACACGCCCGGCTATGTCGATTTCGTCGGCCAGTCGATGACGGCACTGGAGGCGGTCGACACCTGCGCGGTCGTCATCAACGCGAGCACCGGCATCGAGATGATGAGCACGCGGATGATGGGGTGGGCCGCAGTGCGACAGCTGTGCCGCATGGTCATCGTCAACAAGATCGACTCGGCAGGTGTCGATCTGGCGGGCTTGGTGCAGCAGCTCCAGGCGGTGTTCGGCAAGGAATGCCTGCCGCTGAACTTGCCGGCGGCGGGCGGCACGAAGGTCGTCGACTG
>JANLUW010000337.1:0-15952 GCA_031363645.1 Rhizobacter sp.
TGGGTTCCAGCAGGCCAGCGCCTGACCGGCAATGCGCAAGAGGGGTGGTTGTTCGGCGCGGCAGTTTGCGCCGGTCCGGGTGCAACGCGGGGCGAACGCGCAGCCCGTTGCGGCGCTGGAAAGGTCCGGCGGCGCACCGCCAATTGTCGTGAGCGGCCGGCCGCGGTGTTCGGCGCCGACGGTCGCGGCGAGCAGGCCGGCGCTGTACGGGTGGCTCGGTGCAGCCATCAGCGAAGCGACCTCGCGGTCTTCGACGATGCGGCCTGCGTACATCACGGCCACGCGGTCGGTAATTTCAACGGCCGCGCCGATGTCGTGGGTCACGAAGATCACCGTCAGGCCGGTCTCACGCTGCAGCTCGCGCAGCAGCAGCAGGATCTGAATTTGCACCGTCGCGTCGAGCGCCGTGGTCGGCTCATCGGCTAAAAGCAGCTGCGGTCGGCAGGCCAGCGCGAGCGCGATCATCGCGCGCTGGCGCATGCCACCGGAGAGCTCGTGCGGATAGGCGTCCAGACGTCGCCTGGCCTGGGGGATCTGCACACGCTCCAGCATCTCGAGTGCTCTGGCCCTGGCCGCGGCGGCGTCCAGAGGTTCATGCGCACGGACGAACTCGGCGATTTGCTGGCCGATTGTGTAGACCGGGTCGAAGGCCGAACCGGCTTCCTGGAAGACCATGGAGACCACGCCGCCGCGGTAGCGCTGCAGAGCACGGCCTTCGAGCGACAGCACCTCCTGGCCG
This sequence comes from Rhizobacter sp., assembly GCA_031363645.1. GTDB lineage: Bacteria > Pseudomonadota > Gammaproteobacteria > Burkholderiales > Burkholderiaceae_C > LMDS01. The sequence goes on from JANLUW010000337.1 coordinate 740, forward strand.
GCGACTTCGATGCGGCCGTTGACGCGCGTGCGCAGCGGGTTGTGCAAGCGCAGCAGTGTCCTCAACGTGACGCTCTTGCCCGACCCCGATTCGCCCAGCAAGGCCAGCGCCTCGCCCGCGGCCACATCGAAGCTGAGGTCGCGCACGGCATGGACTGTGCTCCCGCTCGACCCCGCGCCGGTGAACCGCACGTCGAGATTGCGCACCGAAAGCAGAGGCGCGCTCATCGGACGACCCTGCGCGCTGCGCGCCTGGCGATTTGCGCTGGGGAAGGGTGCGGCGCGCTCACGCCAGGCCCTCGTCGAAGTGACAAGCCGCCCAGTGGCCCGCGTTCGCCTCGCGCAGTGCCGGCACCTCGCTCGCGCAGCGTGCCTGGGCCAGCGGGCAGCGGTCGCGGAACCGGCAGCCGCTCGGCGGGTTCACCGGGTTCGGCGGGTCGCCCGCGAGCGGCGACTGCTGCGTGCGCCGCGTCGGATCGAGCGACGGCACGGCCGACAGCAGTGCCTTCGTGTACGGATGGCGCGGCGCGCGGTACAGCGTCTCGACCGGGCCGGTCTCGACGATGATGCCCAGGTACATGACCATCACCCGATCCGCCAGGTAGTGCACCACGTGCAGGTCGTGGCTGATGAACAGGTAGGTCAGCCCGCGCTCGGCCTTCAACTCCTGCAGCAGGTTCAGCACCTGGGCCTGCACCGACTTGTCGAGCGCGGCCACCGACTCGTCGAGGATCAGGAGGCGCGGCTCGAAGGCCAGCGCGCGAGCGATGTTCACGCGCTGACGCTGGCCGCCTGAGAGTTCGTGCGGATAGCGCTGCGCGAACACGGTGGGCGCCAGGCCGACGCGAGCCAGCAGGTCGTGGGCACGCAGGCGCGCGGCAGGCGCGGGCATGCCATGCACCTGGGGCCCATAGGCCACGGCCTGGGCCACCGGCATGCGCGGATTCAGCGAGGCATAGGAGTCCTGGAAGACCATCTGCAAACTGCGACGCAAGTCCTTCAGTGCCAGGCCGGTCTGGGCGCCGACGGCCTCGCCGTCGAACACGAGTTCGCCGGCATCCGGCTCAATGAGCCGCGCGACGAGCCGCGCGGTAGTGCTCTTTCCGCAACCCGATTCGCCGACCACGCCCAGGGTCTCGCCCTTGGCCACGGTGAAGCTCACGCCGTCGACGGCACGCACCTTGGCGCCGTTGCGCATGAGCAATCCGCCGGGCAGCGCGAAGTGCTTGCGCAGCCCCATCACGCTGAGCAGCGGCTGCGCCGGGCCGCCCTTGTCGGGCAGGGCCAAGCTGAGGATGGGTTCTGCGCTCACCGCTTGATGTCCATCGCCGAGCGAATGCCGTCGGCAAACAGGTTGAAGGCCATCGAGGTGACGAAGATCATCACCCCTGGCAGAGCAGCGAGCAGTGGCTGGCTGTAGATGGCCGAGCGCAGGGTGTTGAGCATCAGGCCCCACTCGGGCTCGGGCGGTTTGACGCCCAGGCCGAGGAACGAAAGCCCGGACGCGAGAATCATGCTGACGCTGACCAAGCCGGTGGCGTACACGAACACCGGCCCGAGCACGTTGCCCAGCACATGGTGGCGGATGATGCCCAGCGCGCTGTCGCCCGACATGCGCGCGGCATCGACATAGTCGAGGTGCCGCACCTGTGTGGTCACGCTCTCGGCCACGCGCACAACCTGCGGGATGAAGACCATCGTCAGCGCGATCATGCTGTTGCTCATGCCCGGGCCCAGCGCCCCCGCAATGGCCACCGCCAGCAGCACGGACGGAAACGCGTAGAACACGTCGAGCGTGCGCATGATGGCCATGTTCACCCAGCCGCCGACGTAGCCCGCCACCAGGCCGATGCCGGTGCCGATGACGAAGGCGGCGAGCACTGGCGCGACGCCGATGACCAAGGACATGCGGCCGCCGTGGATCAGCCGCGTCAGCATGTCGCGGCCGAGTTCGTCGGTGCCCAGCCAGTGCCCGGGGCTGCCTGGCGGCAGCAGCCTTTTCAGCATGCTGGCCTTGTAGGGGTCGGCCGGCGAGATCCAGGGCGCCAGCAGTGCCGCGACCACCAGCAGCAACAGCACGGCCGCAGCGGTCATCGCCACCGGGTCGCGCTGCAACTGGCGCAGCACCAGGGCCCAGTAACTGAGGCCCTGCACAGGCGACGCGGGCGCAGAGGATTCGAGCAAGGGCACGGCGGCCACGGCGGTGTTCATGGTGCGACGCTCAGGCTCTGGCGATGCGCGGGTCGAACCAGGGCTGAAGCATGTCCACCAACAAGTTGAGAACGACGAAGAAGAGGCACAGCACGAGGATGGTTCCCTGAAGCAGCGGGATGTCGCGCTGGAAGATCGCGGTGTTCAGCAGAAAGCCGGTGCCCGGCCAGGCGAACACCGTTTCAACGAGGATCGATCCGCCCATCAGGTAGCCCACCTGCAGCCCGGTGACGGCGAGCACGGTGGGCGCGGCGTTCTTCGCCACATGCAGGAAGATGCGCGACGCGGGCAGGCCGCGGGCGCGCAGCGAGACCACGAATTCCTGGGCCAGCGTGTCGGCGACCAGGGCACGCACGGTGCGCGTGATGATGCCCATCGGAATGACGCTGAGCGTGGCCGCCGGCAGCAACAGGTGGCGCAGGTGGGCCATGTCCCAGGCCCAGCCGTCTGAGTCGCCTGGCCCGGCGCCCATCGCTGGCAGCCACCCGAGCTTGACCGAGAAGACGATGGTCAGCACCAGGCCCAGCCAGTAGTGCGGGACGCTCACGCCGACCACCGACACCGCGCTGGCCAGGCGGTCGACAGCGCTGCCGATGCGGTACCCCGCCAGGGCCCCGAGCAGGCAGCCCAGCGTGACGCCCACTGCAGCCGCCGCGCCGGCCAGCAGCAGCGTGTTGGACACCGCCGCGAATACCTCGGACCGCACCGCACGCCCACTGGCGATGGAAGCGCCAAGGTCGCCATGCAGCGCGCGCTCCAGCCACAGGCCGTAGCGCACCGGCAGCGGCCGGTCCAGGCCGTAGGTGGCTTTCAGCGCCGAGATGACCTCGGCCGGTGCATCGGCGGGGGCGATGGCGTTGAGCGGGTCGCCCGGCGCGATGGAGACAAGCAGGAAACACAACACCGTCACGCCCAGGGCGATCGGCACGGTCGCCAGCAGGCGCTTGAGCAGGTAGGCGAGCATGGCGGCGGTGTCGGCTTGCGAGTCCGGGCTACATGCCGATGGTTGTCAGGTCCTGGAACCAGTGCTGCGCCTGCACGAACTGTTTGACCTTCGGTGACAGCGCATGCGGGTTGGTGTCGTGTACCACCCACAGCATCAGCGAGTCGTCAACCATGCGCTGGTGCACGTAGGCCAGCAGCGCGTCCTGCTTCTTGACGTCGAAGGTGGCCTTGATCTGATCGATGGCCTCGTTGACCTTCGGGTCGTCGTAGCCGCCCCAGTTCACGCCGTTCGGTGCCGTGTATTTGCCATAGGCAAAACGCGTGAGCGCGTAGAACGGGTCGGCCGTGACATAGCCCAGGTTGATGCCCGTGATGCCCTTGCCGGCGTTTAGGTCGCCCTTGGCGCCGTTGCGCCAGTGCAGGTACAGGGTCTCGAGCTCGACAACCTGGAACTCGACCTGGATGTTCACCTCGGCCAGGCTCTGCTGGATGAACTCGTTCATCGGCAAGGACAGCATTTGCCCGGTGCCGCCCTGGGCGATGATGATCTTCGCCTTCAGCGGCTTGTCCTTGGTGTAGCCGGCCTGGGCCATCAACGCACGCGCTGCCGGCAGGTCGTACTTCAGGTCGAACGTGGGCTTGCCGAACCAGGGGCTGCTTTTGTCGAGCTGGCCCTTGGCGACCACCGCCTGGCCGCCGAGCAGCTTGACGATGGCCTCTCGGTCGACCGCCAGGTTGGCGGCCTTGCGCACGCGGATGTCGGTCCACGGCGAGCCTGGCTGTGTGCTGAAGTGGTAGGGCCAGACATGCGGGGTCACGTTCTGCACGATGCGAAACTTGCCCGCCGCAAGCTGCGGCAACATGTCCGGCGGCGGCGTCTCGATCAGATCGACCTGGCCGTTGAGCAGCGCGTTGGCGCGCGTCACAGCGTCGGGGATGGGAACGAGCACGATGCGGTCGGTCTTCGGGATGCGCGCCTTGTCCCAGTAGGCTGCGTTCTTGACCAGATCGACGCGCTCGCGCGGCACCAGCTTGTCGAGCTTGAAGGGGCCGGTGCCCGAGGGCTGCATCGCGACCTTCGCCCAATCCTTGCCTAGCTTCTCCCACTGCGCCGGGCTACCGACCAAGAACCAGGGCAACTGGTACGGGAACAATGCGTCGGTGTCCTTGGTGGTGATCTCGACCGTGTAGTCGTCGATCTTCTTGTACGACGCGATCGACGGAATTCGCGGCTTGACCTGGGCCGCCTGCCTGGCGTCGAACTGCGGCGACTTGTCGTTGAGCACCTTGTCAAGGTTCCACACCACTGCGTCGGCCTTGAAGTCCTAGCCGTCGTGAAACTTGACCCCCTTGCGCAGTGTGAAGGTCCAGACCTTCGAGTCCTTGGCGTCGACCTTCCACTCGGTAGCCAGCCCCGGGATCAACTTGCCCGGCCGCGTGCTGATGTTGGCTTCCCAGCCAATCAGCGGGTCGTAGATCGTGTGGCCGGTGAACTGGTAGGCGCCGGCACCGCGGTCCGGCTGGCCGCTGGTGAGCGGGATGTCGGCCATCGAGATGCCGTAGCGAATCACGGTTTCGGCGTGCAGGGCGCCTGCCAGGGCAAGCGCCAGCGGCGCGGCGAGCATCCAGTGCTTCGAGAAGAGAACCATCGCGAGACCTCCAGGAGATGACTGCAGCCGTCACCGCACGGAACGTGCCAGTCCGCTCGCGCTCCGCGCGGGCCGGGAAATTGCGAACGTTGTCGCCAGTGATGCAGCTTCAGAACGCCGACGGCATGGCATGACCGCGGCGTGGTGCGCGCACGCAAGCCGGTGGTGCAGCGGGGCACCTCTCTTGTGCAACAACTTGACTTACGCTCAAATGACTTTCCAGTGAAGAAACCTACTCCGAAGACGCCCCCTTCCAAAGCGAGCCCGCCCGCGCGGCGCCGTGCCGCCCCTCCGACACCGGTGCCGGCACCTGCGCCGATGGCGATCGGTGCCCGGCTGCGCCACGCACGGCTCGTCAAGGGCCTGCTGATTAAGCAGCTCGCCGAACGGGTCGGCGTGTCGATCAGCCTGATCTCCAAGTACGAAAACGACAAGCTGCTCCCGCCGCTGACGGTGCTGCACAGCCTGGTGACCGAACTCGAGACCAACATCGGCGCGCTGTTCGAGCCCAACTGGACCGGCGTCGACTACGTCGCGCACGCAGGCGGCCGGCCGCGCATCTCGGCCGGCGGCGACAAGGACGCCGCCGGCGTCATGCTCGAACGGCTGGTGCCCAACGGCAAAGGCCATCTGCTGCAGGGCAACATCCACATCGTCGCGCCGGGCGGCGGCAGCATGGGGCCGATGCGCCACGAAGGCGACGAGTTCGGCTACGTCCTCGAAGGGCGCCTCGAGCTCAGCATCGACGCGACCGTGCACGAGCTCGGCCCGGGAGATTCGTTTGCGTTTCCGTCGAACCTCGCCCACACCTACCGCAACCCGGGGCAGGATGTCACGCGCGTCATCTGGATCAACACGCCCCCCACTTTTTGAAGCGTTATTTTCCCCGTCACGTGGCACACCGCTTGCAGCAGAGTTGCCTGAAGTTCAACTGAGTTGCGAGAATCGCGGCTCGTGCTGCCTCCTCCACCGCCTTCCACCGTTCTCCAGGAGTTCCCGATGACCACCTTCCATCGTCGTTTGCTCGCCGTTCCGTTGTTGCTGGCATTGCTGTCCTGCGGGGGCCTTGTGGCCGCCAAGGACACGGTGAAGATCGCCTTCATCGGCCCGCTCACCGGGGGCGTTGCCGCCAACGGCATCGGCGGGCGCAACTCGGCCGATCTGGCGGTCAGGTTGCACAACGAGGATCCGAAATCGAAGTACAAGATCGAGCTCGTCGTACTCGACGACGAGTGCAAGCCGAACGTCGGCGTGCAGGTCGCGACCAAGGCCGCCTCGGACAAAAGCATCATTGCCGGCGTCACGCACTACTGCTCGGCGGTGGCGATGAGCACGGTCGACGTCTATCACAAGTTCGGCATGCCGGCGGTGGTGTGGGGCGCAGTGCTGCCCGAGGTCACGTACGGCAACGAGTACAAGGAGATCCATCGCGTCAACGGCACGATGATCAACCAGAACGACGTCGCCGCCCGCTTCATGACTGGGCTGGGCTACAAAAAGTGGGTCGTGATCCACGACACCACCGACTATGGCAAGGGCCACAACAAGTACTTCAGCCAGTTCGTCGCCAAGGCCGGCGGCCAGATCGTCGGCACCTTCGGTGTCACCGCCGACCAGCAGGACTTCACCGCCGAACTCACCAAGGTCAAGGAGCTCAAGCCCGACGTCGTCTACTTCGGCGGGCTTACGCCGATCGGCATCCGCATCCGCAGCCAGATGGACAAGCTCGGCATCAAGGCCGCGTTCGAAGGCACCTCCGGCATCAAGTCGGCGGCCTATCACGAGGGCCTGGGCAAGGACTTGGCCGAAGGCTCGCTCTCGTTCATCGAAGGTGCCCCCTGGGAGAAGCTGCCCGGCGGGCTGAACTTCATCGCCAAGTACAACCAGGCCAAGTACGCCGAGCCGGCAGAAGCCTACGGGCCGTTCGCCTTCGCGGCGGCCACGCTGGTGATGGATGCGATCGAAAAGGTGGGTCCGGACCGCAAGAAGGTTCGCGAGCTGCTCAACGCCACCAAGGACGCCGAGACCATCATCGGCAAGGTCAGCTTCGACGACCACCGCCAGAACATCGTGCCGCTGATCTCGAAGTACGTTGTGCAGGACAACAAGTGGGTGCTGTGGGAAGACAGCGAGTACGCGACCAAGAAGCGCAAGCTTCCGGGCCTGTGAAGCACACCTCCGCACACTGATTTACTTGCCAACGCCGGACCGACCGATGGGCCTCGACATCCTCAGCCAGTACGTGGTGAACACGCTGATGCTAGGCATGATCTACGCGATGGTGGCCGTCGGCTTCACGCTGTTCTTCGGCGTGCTCGACGTGATCCAGTTTTCGCACGGGGACGTCCTGATGCTGGGCGGTTTCACTGCCCTCGCAAGCTACCTCGGCGCGAGCGCGGCCGGGGTCGGCAACCCCTGGCTTCTGCTGGCGATCATGCTGCTCGCATCCATCGCAGTGACGGCCGCGGTCGGCGCCTTCGTCGCACGCTTCCTCGTGCTCCCGCTAAAAAACGCGCCGCCGCTGAACACGCTGCTTGTCACGCTGATGTTCGGCCTCGCGGTGCGCGAGGCGGTGCGCCTGTTCTACCCGAACGGTTCGAACCCAAAGCCGTTTCCGCGCCTGCTGCCCGACACCACGTTCTCGCTCGGCACGCTGGCGCTGCGCGCTGACAGCCTCATCCTACTCTGCGCCGGCCTTGCCGTGGTGGTGGGCGTACACCTGCTGATCACCCGCACCAAGCTTGGCCTGGCGATCCGCGCCGTCGCGCAGGACGGCGAAACCGCGCGCGTGATGGGCATCGACTTCCAGCGCGTCGTGCTGTTCACCTTCGGGCTCGGCTCGGCCCTGGCCGCAATGGCCGGCGTGATGAACGGCCTGTACTACAACGAGATCAATTTCGGCCTCGGCCTGCTGCTGGGCGTGATCGGCTTTTCGGCGGCGATCCTGGGCGGGCTGGGCAACTTCCTGGGTGCGATCCTCGGCGGGTTCCTGTTCGCCGCGCTGCAGACCTTCGGCGCCGTGGTGTTGCCGATCGTGGCGCCCGCCATCACGAGCGCCTACAAGGACGTGTTCGCGTTCGCGATGGTAATTCTGATGATGGCCTGGAAGCCCACGGGGCTGATTGCCGAACGTTCCAGCGAGCGTGTCTGAGATGACCCCGCCGGTTCCGGACGCCGTCGCCTCGCGCAGCCGCATGACCCTGGGCGTCGCGGTCGCGGCCGCGTTTGCCTACCTGTGGGCGCTGCTGCACGCCGAGAGCCAGTGGGCGGTCGGCGGGCTGCTGCTGCTCGCGCTGCTTACGATGTTCGGTCTGCGCCGCCTGCGCTGGACCGACGCCCTCGGCGCTGCCGCCAGCGCGTCGCCCGCCGCCCTGGGGGTCGGGTGCGCGCTGGGCGTGCTTGCGCTGGCCGCGGCCTTCCACGAGGTCCACTTTGCGTTGCTGCTCGTGTGCACCGTGCTGCTGTATGCAGTCGTCTGCCTAGGCCTGAACATCCAGTTCGGATATGCCGGCGTCGTCAACTTCGCCGGCGCCGCGTTCTTCGGCGTCGGCAGCTACACGGCCGCGACGCTGGCCACGCAGACCGCGCTGCCGCACGCGTTGATCCTGCTGGCCGGAGGCGCGGTCGCCGCGGCGATCGGCTCGCTGCTGATTTGGCCGGTGCTGCGCACGCGCGGGCACTACGCGGCGCTCGTCACGATCGCGTTCGGCATCCTGTTCAAGAGTTTTCTCGAGGTCAACGACACGCTGGGTGGGCCGCAGGGCCTGCGCATCCCGGCGATGAACCTGTTCGGCTGGAAGCTCGGCGACGGCTTCGAGCTGGCCGGCATCGAGGTCTCGTTCTATGCCAATTACGTGCTGCTGAGCCTGGCGCTGTGCCTGGCCGCGTTCGTGTTCGTGCGACGCGTCGAAAGGTCGTGGATCGGGCTGGCGATGGACATGATCCGCACCGACGAAGTCGCGGCCGCGGTGTTCGGTGTGGGCATCGCACGCTGGAAGGTGCTGGCCTTCACCTTCGGCAATTTCCTCGCCGGGCTGGCCGGTGCGGTCTACGGGATGATGACGGGCTACGTGGCGCCGAACAACTTCACGTTCGCCGACTCGCTGATCCTGGTCTCGATCCTGATCCTCGGCGGCATCGGCAACCCGTGGGGCATCCTGCCGGCGGCGACCATCGTGCTGATCCTGCCGGAAAAATTCCAGTTCATCCAGGAGTACCGCTTCCTGCTGTATGCGCTGCTGGTGATCTTCATCCTGCTGTTCCGCCCCGAGGGCCTGCTGCCCCGCACCGTGCGCGAGTACTTTCCGGGCCGCGCCCCGAAGGACGCCGCATGACGGCGCCGCTGCTCGAAGCCCGCGGCCTGACGATGCGCTTCGGCGGCGTGACCGCGCTCGACGCACTCGACCTGACCGTGCAGGAGCACGAGATCCTCGGGCTGATCGGCCCGAACGGCTCGGGCAAGACGACTTTCTTCAACGTCGTCACCGGCCTCTACGCGGCGAGCGGCGGGCAGGTGCTGCTCGACGGCGCCGAGATCACGCGCCAGCCGCCGCAAGCCGTCTACCGCGCCGGCGTCACGCGGACCTTCCAGCGCTCGCGCCTGTCGCTGCCGCTGACGGTGTTCGACAACGTTGCTCTCGGCCAGACGCAGCACATGAACCCCGGCCTCGTGTTCAACCTGCTGCAGCGCCGCGCGCTGCGCCGCCAGGTCGACGAGACGGTGGCGCAGGTGCATGCGCTGCTGCAGACGTTCAGCGCCGGCATGGCCGCGAAGCTCTGGCAACCGGCCGGTTCGCTGAGCATGATCGACCGGCGCCGCGTCGAGGTGTGCCGCGCCCTCGTCTCGAACCCGCGGCTCGTGCTGCTCGACGAACCCTCCGCCGGCATGACGCACGACGAGACGCGCGAACTGATGGACGACATCCTGCTGGTGCGCTCGCGCCTGTCGCCCTTCACCATCGTCATCATCGAGCACGAGATGGGCATGATCCAGCGCATCACGCAGCGCTGCGCGGTGCTCAACTACGGCAAGAAGATCGCCGAAGGCAGCTTCGACGACATCACCCGCGACCCCGAGGTGCAGCTTGCCTACCTGGGGCAGGACGCCGTCGAAGGGGCCGGGGCATGAGCACCTTGCTGTCGGTCGACGGCATCCACACGGCCTACGACCGCGCCGATGTGCTGCACGGCGTCTCGCTGACGGTCGAGGCCGGCACCATCACCTGCATCCTGGGCTCGAACGGGGCGGGCAAGTCGACCCTGATCCGCTCCATCCTCGGCCTGACGCCGGCGCACACCGGCAGCATCCTTTTCGACGGCCAGGCGATCGGCCACCTGCCCACCCACCGCGTCATCGCCAGCGGCATCGCCTGCATTCCGGAGGGCCGCAAGGTGTTCCCGAAGATGACGGTTGAGGAGAACCTGCGCGTTGGGGCCTACCAGCAGCGCGACGCGCAAGAGGTGGCGCGCCGCATCGAGCAGACCTACGCGCTCTTCCCTCGGCTCGCGGAGCGGCGCCTGCAGCTGGCCGGCACGATGTCAGGCGGCGAGCAGGCGATGGTGTCGATCGGCCGTGGCTTGATGGCCAAGCCGCGCCTGCTCATCATCGACGAGCCTTCGCTGGGCCTGTCGCCGCTCTACGTGAAAGAGAACTTCCGCATCATCGGTGACATCAACCGCCTCGGCATCACCGTGCTGCTTGTGGAGCAGAACGTGCGCCAGACGCTGGCCATCGCGCACCACGGCTACGTGCTGTCGCAGGGCCGGCTGGTCGCGCAGGGCACGGCGCAGACGTTGGCCGACAGCGAAGAAGTGCGCGCCGCGTACTTCGGTTGAACGGGAACCCGACATGTCCGCCATCACGCCCACCGAAACAACCGCGCGCACACGTGCCGCTGCGCCCGATCCCGTCGCACTGACGCAGGCGCTCGTGCGCATGGACACCGTCAACCCGCCGGGGCTGGAGCACCGCTGTGTCGACATGCTCGCCGACCTGCTGTCGGGCGCCGGGTTCGCCTGCCGCACGCACGAATTCGCACCACAGCGCACGAGTCTGGTCGCCCGCATCGGCGGCACGGGCGCGACGCTGTGCTTCACCGGCCACGTCGACGTGGTCCCGCTCGGCAACGTGCCGTGGCAGCACGACCCCTTCGGCGCCGAGATCGTCGACGGGCGCTTGTACGGTCGCGGTTCGAGCGACATGAAGAGCGGCGTCGCCGCGTTCGTGTGCGCCGCGATCGCCCGGGCCGAGCGCCTGCGCGGCCAGGCCGATGGCCCGGGGCTGAGCCTGATCATCACCGCCGGCGAAGAGACCGGCTGCGAAGGTGCGTTCGCGATGGCCCGCTCCGCGCAGGCGCGTGAACTGCTCGGCCGCGCGGCTGCATTGGTGGTTGCCGAGCCGACTTCCAATGCGCCGCTGCTCGGCCACAAGGGTGCGTTCTGGGTCGCCGCGAGCGCGTCGGGCACGACCGCCCACGGCTCGTTGCCGGAGCGCGGCGACAACGCGGTCTTCAAGATCGCACGCGCCGCGCTGGCCCTCGAAGGCTTCGAGTTTGAGTCCGGCCCGCACCCACTGATGGGCCCGCCGACGCTGAACGTCGGCACCATCCGGGGCGGCCTGAACATCAACTCGGTGCCCGACGCTGCCGAGCTCGGCATCGACATTCGCAGCGTCGCCGGCCAGAGCCATGCCCAAGTGCTCCAGTGCCTGTGCCGCGTGCTCGGCCCGCAGATCGCGCTGCGCTCGCTGCTCGACGTCGACAGCGTCTACACCGAGCCCGACGACCCCTGGATGCGGCGCGTGTTCGCCGTGTGCGCCGCGCGCGGCCGCGAACCGAACGGGCAGCGCACCGTCTCGTACTTCACCGACGCGGCCGCGCTCCGCCTGCCGTTGGGGATGCCGCCAGTGGTGATCCTCGGGCCGGGCGAGCCCGAGATTGCGCACCAGACCGACGAGTACTGCCGCGTCGACCGCATTCGCGAGGCCGCGCAGCTGTTCACCGACCTCATCGACGACTGGTGCGAGGGCACGCCATGACGGCCTGCCGGCTTCACGAACTCGACGCCAGCGAGGCCGCACGCCGGCTCGCGCGCCGCGAGTTGCGCGCCGAAGACCTGGTGCGAGCCTGCCTCGACCGCGTGGCCGAACGCGATGGCGAGGTTCACGCCTTCGTCCACGTGGCCGCCGACGCGGCGCTGGCGCACGCCCGCGTACTCGATGCCGGCCCGCTGCGCGGCGCACTGCACGGCTTGCCGCTCGGCGTCAAGGACCTGCTCGACACCGCCGACATGCCCACGACCTACGGCTCGCCGGTCTACGCCGGCCACCGCCCGGCGGCCGATGCGGCGGCGGTCGCGCTGTGCCGCGAAGCCGGCTCGGTGGTGCTGGGCAAGACCGTGACCACCGAGTTCGCCTACTTTCACCCCGGGCAGACGCGCAACCCCCGCAACCTCGCGCACACCCCTGGCGGGTCGTCGAGCGGCTCCGCAGCCGGGGTCGCCGACTTCATGTTGCCGCTGGCGCTCGGCACGCAGACGGCGGGCTCGATCATCCGGCTGGCCGCCTACTGTGGCGTGGTCGGCTTCAAGCCCAGCCTCGGGCGCGTGCCGCGCGCCGGCGTGAAGAGCCTCTCGGAAGCGCTCGACGTGATCGGCGGCTTCGGCCGCAGCGTGCGCGACGTCGCCTTGCTCGGCGCGGTGCTTACCGGCGACGCGCGGCTCCTCGACGAGACCCCGGGCGTGGCGCCGCGCATCGGTCTGTGCCACACGCCCGACGCCCCGGCAGCCGACGCCGACACGCAGCGTGCGCTGGCCGACGCCAGCGCGGCGCTCGCGCCGCAGGCCGCAGGCTTTGCCAAGGCAACCCTCCCCGATGAACTTCCAGACCTCGCCGCCTTGCAGAAGGCGGTGATGGCATTCGAGATGACGCGCGCGCTGAGCCACGAGCGCGTGGCGCACGCCGAGCGCCTGAGCGCCAGGCTGCGTGGGCTCTTCGCCGAGGGCCTGGCGATTTCCGGTGCGCAGCATGCGCACCGTGTGGCACAGGTGGCAGACGCGCAGCGCCGCGTCGATGCGTTGTTCGATCGCTTCGACGTGCTGCTCGCGCCCAGCACCACCGGTGAGGCCCCGAGCGGGCTCGAGGCTACCGGCGACCCGCTGTTCTGCCGCGGCTGGACGCTGCTCGGCCTGCCGTGCATCCACCTGCCCTTCACGACCGGCCGCCACGGCCTGCCGCTCGGCCTGCAACTGGTCGGCCGCTTCGGCGACGACCACCGTTTGCTCGCCGCGGCGCAGTGGGTGCACGAGAGGCTGGTCCGATGACCTGGTCGATCCTGGCGCGCGACGCCGACGGCCGGTTCGGCGTCGCGATCGCGAGCCGCTTCTTCGCCGTCGGCGCGCTGTGCGTGCACACCCGTCGAGGGGTCGGCGCCGTTGCGACGCAGGCGCTGATGAACCCACTCTACGGGCCGGCAGCACTCGACCTGCTGCAAGCGGGCCGCAGCGCGGCCGACGTGGTGGCCAGGCTCACCGCCGCCGATGCCGGGCGCGCGCAGCGGCAGCTGCACGTTTTGCCTGCTGCCGGGCCGGCCGCAGCGCACACCGGCGCCGACTGCATGGGCTGGTGCGGCCACCTGCCGTTCGAGCGCTTCAGCGTCGCCGGCAACATGCTCGCCGCCGCGCTGGTGATCGACGCGACCGCGCAGGCCTATCGCGACACCGCCGGCTTGCCACTGGCCGAACGCCTTCTCGCAGCGATGGCCGCGGGCGAAGCGGCGGGCGGTGACAAGCGCGGCAAGCAGGCCGCGGCGCTGCGCATCCACGCCGACGAAGACCACCCTCAACTCGACTTGCGCGTCGACGATCACGCCGAGCCGATCGCCGAACTGCAGCGCCTGTACCGCGTGAGCCTGGCGCGCTACCAGCCGTTTATGGCCTGCCTCGCCGGGCGCCACGACCCGGTCGGCATCACCGATCGCGCCGAGATCGAGACGCGCATCGAACGCTTTCACGCCGAGCGCTCGGCGCCGGACCGATGAGCGCGCTGCTCGAGGTGCGCGACCTGCGCACGCAGTTCAGCACTGACGAAGGCGACTTCTTCGCCGTCGACGGCGTGAGCTTCACGGTCGAGGCCGGCAAGACGCTCGGCGTCGTCGGTGAGTCGGGTTGCGGCAAGAGCGTGACCTCGCTGTCGATCATGGGCCTCGTGCCGAGCCCGCCGGGGCGCATCGCCGGCGGCTCGATTCGCTTCGAGGGCCAGGAACTGATCGGCGCGCCGGCGCAGACGATGCAGGACCTGCGCGGCAACGGCATGGCGATGATCTTCCAGGAGCCGATGTCGTCGCTGAACCCGGTGTTCACGATCGGCGAGCAGATCGTCGAGGGCCTGCTGCGCCACCGCAGGATCACCCGAGCACAGGCGACGGAGCGCGCGATCGAGGTGCTGCGCAAGGTGCGGATGCCGGCGCCCGAGCAGCGTTTTCACGAGCACCCGCACAAGCTCTCCGGCGGCATGCGCCAGCGCGCGATGATCGCGATGGCACTGGCGTGCGAGCCGCGCCTGCTGATCGCCGACGAACCGACGACCGCGCTCGACGTGACGATCCAGGCGCAGATCCTCGACCTGCTGCGCACGCTGCAGCGCGAGACCGGCACCGCGGTCATCCTGATCACGCACGACCTCGGCGTGGTGGCCGAAGTCGCCGACGACGTGGTCGTGATGTACGCCGGCCGGGTGGTCGAGCAGGCGCCGGTGGCCACCTTGTTCGAAGCACCACAGCACCCGTACACGGTCGGGTTGCTGGGCTCGATCCCGCGTCTCGACGCGCAGCGCTCGCGGCTGGCCTCGATCGAGGGCCAAGTGCCGAGCCCGCTGCGGCGCAGCAGCGGCTGCAGCTTTGCCGAGCGTTGTCCGTTCGCCGATGCGCGTTGCCGCGCCGAGGCGCCGGGCTTGCGCGAGGTGGGTGCCCGGCACCGGTCGGCGTGCTGGAAAGCGCCGCTCGATCCGCAGGCGTTGATGGCCGGCTTGGCCAAGGCGGTGGCCTGATGAGCGGGGCCTTGTTGCAGGTCGACGGCTTGGTCAAGCACTTCCCGGTGCGCCGCGGGGTGTTCGGGCGCGTCAGCGGCGCGGTGCGGGCCGTCGATGGTGTCGACCTGCAGATCGTCGCCGGCGAGACGCTGGGCGTCGTCGGCGAATCGGGCTGCGGCAAGTCCACGCTCGGGCGCCTGGTGCTGCGGCTGATCGAGCCGACGGCCGGGCAGGTCCGCTTCGACGGTCGCGAACTGGGCGGGCTCGACGCCGCCGCGCTGCGCACGCAGCGGCGCGCCATGCAGATCATCTTCCAGGACCCGTACTCGTCGCTGAACCCGCGCATGACGGTCGGCCAGACGCTCACCGAGCCCCTGGGGCTGCA
>JANLUW010000352.1:0-7450 GCA_031363645.1 Rhizobacter sp.
GCAGGGACGCGGATTGCCAGCGGCCTGACCCAGCGGCGGGAAAAGCCGGATGTGGCCACTTATCTCGGCAAGGGCAAGGTCGAGGAGCTTAAGAACCTCGTTGCCCATCATGAAGCCGACGTGGTCATCTTTGATAACGACCTGCACCCAGGCCAGACCCGCAATTTGGAGAAAGCCGTTGAAGTCAAGGTGCTCGATCGGACCGAACTCATTCTTGACATCTTCGCGAGTAACGCCCAGACGTACGAATCGCGCCTGGCCGTCGAACTCGCCCAGCTCGAATACTCGCTGCCGCGGCTCAAGCAGATGTGGACGCACCTTTCCCGCATCAAGGCCGGCATCGGCATGCGCGGGCCGGGTGAAAAACAGCTCGAAGAGGACCGCCGGATCGTGGAGAAGCGGATTCATGAGCTAAAAGTGGAGATGAAAACGATCGAAAAACGGAAGGAGCGGCTGGTCGCGTCGCGACGGGACCGGCTGACGGTGTCGCTCGTCGGCTATACGAACGCGGGCAAGAGCACGCTCATGAATTCGCTGACGAATGCCGGCGTGCTGACCCAGGATAAGCTCTTCGCCACGCTCGATACCCGCACCCGGCGTTGGCAATTGCCGAGTTGGGGGCCGGTGTTGCTCAGCGATACGGTCGGCTTCATCCGCGATCTGCCGCACAAGTTGATCGAGGCTTTCGAAGCCACGTTGCAGGAGGCCAACGACGCCGACTTGCTGCTGCATGTGGTCGACTGCGCCAGTCCCGCGCTGGCCGAGCAGATGGCGGAAGTGCAGCGCGTGCTGACCGAGATCGGCGCGGCTCGCATACCGCAGGTGCTTGTGTTCAATAAGCTCGATCAACTCGAAGAGACGCAACGCCCGCGCGAGTTGCGCGATGTGCTCGAAGTCAACGCCGGGCTGCGCGTGCCGCGCGTGTTCATCAGCGCGCACACCGGTGAAGGCCTGCCGGCGTTGCGCGCAATCCTGACCGAGGCCGTCGCCGGCACGCTCGACGGCTTCTTGAACTGCAGCGAACGAACCCCACATGACGCTGGAGGCTCGGATGTCGATGACGAAGTTAACACCGACGTCGACGACGACAAATACCCGATGTCTTCGGCCCACCACCACTCCCTTGCATGACCATGAGCCAGACGAATTCTCAAGGCCGCTTCCAGCGATTGCGCGCCCGCGCCGCCGGTTGGTTGCTGAACAACGGCCGTGGTGACGGCCCGCCCGATCTCGACGAGCTCTGGCGCGATTTCAATCGCAAGCTCAGCGGCCTTTTCGGCGGCAAGGGTGGCGGCAATACGCCGCGCGGCAACGGCTCGGGCGACAACGGCGGCGGGGGGCCGAACTTCCAGCCCGACATGAAGAGCGCGGGCATCGGCGCGGTGCTGGTGGCCGGCGTGGTCGCACTGATCTGGCTCGGCAGCGGTTTCTTCATCGTTCAAGAAGGTCAACAAGCTGTCGTCACGTCGTTCGGGAGGTATAGCCACACGGCAGACGCCGGGTTCCAGTGGCGGATGCCTTATCCGTTCCAGGCGAATGAGATCGTCAACGTGACCCAGTTGCGTTCGACCGAAGTCGGCCGGAACGCTGTAGTAGCAGCGACTGGTTTGCGGGATTCCTCGATGTTGACGCAGGACGAAAACATCGTCGATATCCGCTTCACCGTGCAGTACCGACTGAAAGATGCGCGCAATTTCCTGTTCGAGAACCGTGACGCAGAGGCCGCGGTCACGCTGGCCTCGGAATCAGCGGTGCGCGAAATCGTCGGCAAAAGCAAGATCGATTCGGTGCTGTACGAGCAGCGCGACGCGATCGCCGCGCAATTGGCGAAATCGGTTCAGGACCAGCTCGACCGCCTCAAAGCCGGCATCGTGATCGTCAATGTCAACGTGCAGAGCGTGCAGCCGCCCGAACAGGTTCAGGCCGCGTTCGAAGACACACTCAAAGCCGGTCAAGATGGCGACCGCCTTAAGAAAGAAGGCCTGGCTTACGCGAGCGATGTGATTCCGAAGGCGCAAGGCACATCGGCGCGGTTGCGGGAAGAGTCCGAGGGCTACAAGTCGCGCGTCGTTGCGCAGGCCGAAGGCGACGCGCAGCGCTTCAACAGCGTGCTTGCGGAATACCAGAAGGCCCCTGCCGTGACCCGCGACCGCATGTACATCGACACGATGCAGACGATCTACGGCAACGTCAGCAAGGTGATGGTCGACACGCGCAACAACTCCAACCTGCTGTACCTGCCGCTCGACAAGCTGCTGCAGGCGAGCACTGCGCCGCAGCCTACGGTGGTCACACCCACTCCGGCCGAGCCTGCCCCGACGCCAAGCGCTGCCGATGCGCGTTCGCGTGACAACCAGCGCGGTCGCGACCGCGAGAGCCGCTGAGCCGGCCGGGAGAAATAACAATGAACCGCATCGCCCTGATCGTCGGCGCAATCCTGCTCGCGTTGATGCTGCTGTCCTCGACCCTGTTCGTGGTCGACCAACGGCAGTTGGCCGTCGTCTACGCGCTCGGTGAGATCAAGGAAGTGATCCAGGAGCCGGGGCTCAAATGGAAGCTGCCGCCGCCATTCCAGAACATCGTGTTCCTGGATCGCCGCATCCAGACCATGGACAGCCCCGAGAATCGCCCGATCTTCACTGCCGAGAAGAAGAGCTTGGTGATCGACTGGCTCGTAAAGTGGCGCATTACCGAACCGCGCCAGTTCATCCGCAACAACGGCTCGGACATGCGCACGCTCGAGGCGCGCCTGAGCCCGATCGTGCATGCTGCTTTCAACGAAGAGGTGACCAAGCGCACCGTCGGCGAGGTGCTGTCGAGCGGGCGCGACAAGGTCATGCAGGACGTTCGTGGTCGCCTCGCTGATGAAGCCAAGTCGTTCGGTATCGAGATCCTTGATGTGCGCATCAAACGGGTCGACTTCGTCGCCAACATTACCGATTCGATCTACAGCCGCATGGCATCGGAGCGCAAGCAGGTCGCGAACGAACTGCGTTCGACCGGAGGCGCCGAAGGCGAGAAGATTCGAGCCGATGCCGACCGCCAGCGCGAAGTGATCGTTGCCGAGGCGTACCGCGACGCACAAAAGGTCAAGGGCGAGGGCGATGCCAAGGCGTCGGCGATCTTCGCCGCGGCCTTCGGACGAGATCCGCAGTTTGCCAAGTTCTATCGCAGCCTTGAGGCATATCGCGCGAGCTTTCGGAGCAAGTCGGACGTGATGGTGGTTGACCCGAGCAGCGATTTCTTCCAATCAATGCGCAGTGGCGGCCCCGTTGCCGGTGCGCCTGCGCCGCGCGCCTTCAATAAGTAGTCGGTGGCGTCCGCGCCGGGTCTCTGGGAACTGCTGCTCGGCGCCTTCGCGTTGATGCTCGTAGTCGAAGGGCTGTTGCCATTTATCAGCCCGGTCCGGTGGCGTGCGGTGTTCGAGCAGGCGATGAAGTTGAGCGATGGGCAGATCCGCTTCATTGGTCTCTCGAGCATGTTGGCGGGCGTGGCAACGCTGTGGTTTTTCCTGTGGTGAGCAGGTATTCAGTCTTGCATATCGCGCCCGTACAATCTGTTCTTTAACGCCGGCGCTTAGACATGTCCTCTGCTTGGCTCTTGCCCGAGCACATTGCTGATGTGCTGCCCGCACAGGCGCGGCACATCGAAGAACTCCGTCGCGGCCTGATCGACGTGGCTCGCAGCTATGGTTGCGAACTCGTGATGCCGCCGCTGCTCGAGCACATCGAATCCCTGTTGTCTGGCGCTGGAACGGGTCACGCGCTCGACTTGAAAACCTTCAAGCTGGTTGACCAGCTCAGTGGTCGCACGTTGGGTCTGCGCTCCGACAGCACGCTGCAGGTCGCGCGCATCGATGCACACCTGCTGAATCGCGTCGGAGTCACCCGGCTCTGCTACTGCGGCCCAGTGCTGCACGCGTTGCCCCAAGGCCTGCATTCGACGCGCGAGCCGCTCCAGTTCGGTGCCGAGATCTATGGCCACGGAGGCCTAGAGGCCGACCTCGAAGTGCTGGATCTGGCACTCGACTCCCTTCGCAGCGCAGGCATCGGTGGCGTGATGCTCGATTTGGGCGATGCGCGCATCGTGCGCGGACTGCTGGCCGACGTGATGCTTCCCGCGGAGCAACTCGACGCGGTGTACGCGGCACTGGCGTCGAAAGACGCTGCCGCGGTGCGCGAACTGTCGCCTCGTTGTCC
Organism: Rhizobacter sp.; assembly: GCA_031363645.1. GTDB lineage: Bacteria > Pseudomonadota > Gammaproteobacteria > Burkholderiales > Burkholderiaceae_C > LMDS01. The sequence continues at coordinate 4,200 of JANLUW010000352.1, forward strand.
GGCAGAAGTTCGACGCGCGTTGCAGACGCTCGTCACACTTTATGGCGGTACCGAGGTGCTCAACGCAGCGCGCCGCGAATTGCCGCAGCGCCCGCTGGTTCAGGCTGCGCTCGACGACTTGCAGGGGCTCGCGCAGCGCGTCGAGCAGGCGCATCCCGAGGTCAACGTCGGTTTCGATCTGGCCGACATCGGCGGCAACGGCTACTACAGCGGTGTGCGCTTCGCAGCCTTCGTCGCCGGCTCGCCCGACGCTGTCGCGCGTGGCGGTCGCTACGACGAAGTCGGCGCTGCATTCGGGCGCAACCGCGCAGCGGTCGGGTTCAGCCTCGACTTGAAGGCGCTGGCTGCGGTCGCGCCAGCACCACCGCAGCATGCGGCGATACGCGCGCCGTGGGCCGAAAGCGCGGCACTGCGCGCGAAGGTGCGCAGCCTGCGAGAGCAGGGCGAAACGGTAGCGCGCGTGCTGCCTGGCCACGAGCATGAGGCGCAGGAGTTCGCGTGCGACCGCGAGCTCTCGCTGGTGGATGGTGAATGGACCGTGCGCGCCCTTTGAGCCGCAGCAGCCATCGCTCCCTCAAGCCGCGCATATGAATTTCAGCATCGGACGATTCGACATGCAAGCAATGAATTCACGCGCCGACGCTAAGGCAATCGGCCACAACGTGGTTGTCGTAGGCACCCAATGGGGCGACGAAGGCAAAGGCAAGATCGTCGACTGGCTGACCGACCATGCTCAGGCGGTGGTGCGCTTCCAAGGCGGCCACAACGCCGGGCACACGCTGGTGATCAAGGGCGTGAAGACGGCATTGCAATTGATCCCGTCTGGCATCATGCGCGACGGTGTGGCGTGCTACATCGGCAACGGCGTCGTTGTCGATCCGACCCACCTGATAGGCGAGATCGAGCGGCTCGAGAAGATCGGTGTCGAGGTGCGCTCGCGGCTGTTCATCAGCGAATCGTGCCCGCTGATCCTGCCGTTCCATGTCGAGGTCGACAAGGCACGCGAAGCGCTGCGCGAAAGCAGTGGCGACGGCAAGATCGGCACCACCGGCAAAGGCATTGGCCCAGCCTACGAAGACAAGGTCGCGCGCCGCGCGCTGCGGGTGCAAGACCTCAAGCACCCCGAGCGCTTCGCGAAGAAACTGCGTGAGCTGCTGGCGCTTCACAACTTCGCGCTGTCGGGCTACTTGAAGTCGACGCCGCTCGAATACCAGCCGATCTTCGACCACGCGATGCTGGTTGCCGAGCAGCTCAAACCGATGATGGCCGACGTGGGCTACACCCTGTACGACGCAAACCGCACCGGCGCCAACATCCTGTTCGAGGGCGCGCAGGGCACCTTGCTCGACATCGACCACGGCACTTACCCCTACGTCACCTCGAGCAACTGCGTGGCCGGCAATGCAGCAGCGGGCGCGGGTGTCGGCCCGGGCATGCTGCACTACATCCTGGGTATTACGAAGGCCTACACCACGCGCGTCGGCAGCGGGCCGTTCCCGACCGAATTGCCAATGGACGAGCCCGGCACGGTCGGCCACCACCTGTCGACCGTCGGCCAAGAGCGCGGCACTGTCACTGGCAGGCCGCGCCGCTGCGGTTGGCTCGACGCCGCGCTGCTAAAGCGCTCGGTCATCATCAACGGCATTTCGGGACTGTGCATCACCAAGCTCGATGTGCTCGACGGCCTGCCCGAGATCAAGGTTTGCGTCGGCTACGAACTGCACGGCAAGCGCATCGACATTTTGCCGCTCGACGCCGACGACATCGTCGCCTGCAAGCCCATCTACGACACTTTCGCGGGCTGGAGCGAGAGCACCTTCGGCGTCACCGAGTGGGACGCGCTGCCGCTCAACGCGCGCCGCTACCTCGAACGCGCGCAGAGCCTGATCGGTGCGCCGATCGACATGGTCTCTACCGGCCCCGACCGCGAGCACACCATCCTGTTGCGCCACCCGTACAAAGCTTGATTGTTGCCCGCTATGCTCGCGCGGCCAGCTCGAAAATCACGACATCAACCGAGTTGAGCCTGAAGGATTCCTTATGCTGACCGACGATGGCAAACACCTGTACGTGAGTTGGGATGAGTACCACATGCTCATCGAACGGCTGGCGTTGAAGATCGCCGGATCGGGCTGGGAGTTCGACCAGATTCTGTGCCTCGCGCGCGGCGGGATGCGGCCTGGCGACGTGATCTCGCGGGTGTTCGACAAACCGCTGGCGATCATGTCGACGAGCTCTTACCGCGCCGAAGCGGGCACGATTCAGGGCCGGCTCGATCTGGCCAAGTACATCACAATGCCCAAGGGCGAACTGGCCGGGCGCGTGCTGCTGGTCGACGATCTCTCGGACTCGGGCGTGACCCTTCGGGCGGTGGTCGACCGGCTGCGCGGCATGCCCTCGATCAGCGAACTGCGCTCCGCCGTGATCTGGAACAAGGGGGTTTCGAGCTACACACCTGACTACTTCGTCGAGCTGCTGCCGACGAGCCCGTGGATCCACCAGCCGTTCGAAGAGTACGACGACATGCGACCCGATGCGCTCGCGAAGAAATTCGTCATTTGAGGTCGATGCCGAATTTGGCTATCAGCATTGGCTATCGGCGTCGCCCGCAAAGCAAAAAAGGCCAGCATCTTCATGCTGGCCTCTCACTTGTATTTATCCGATATCTTGGTGCCCAGGAAGGGACTCGAACCCCCACGGAGTTACCCGCTAGTACCTGAAACTAGTGCGTCTACCAATTCCGCCACCTGGGCATTTCAGGAAGTCTAAAACTATATCAGCAAAACAAACACATTGAAAAATACGAACACCATCGGCGCCGAATTGATGGCCGAAGTAGACGGCACAGTGCAAGGGCATCGCGACGGTCACGGCTACGTCGTGCGCGACGACCGCCAGGCCGATCTCTACCTGTCGCAACAGGAAATGCGCGCTGTATTGCACCGCGACCGCGTCAAGGCGCGCATCGTGCGCTACGACCGCAAGGGCCGGCCCGAAGGGCACGTGCTCGAGATTCTGGAACGCAAGAAGTCGCCGATCATCGGCCGCCTTTTGCTCGAAAGCGGCGTCTGGCTGGTCGCACCCGAAGACAAGCGCTACGGGCAAGACATCCTGATCCCGAAAAACGCGATAGCGAATGCGAGCGCGGGTCAAGTGGTCGCGATCGAACTGACCGAAACGCCGTCGATGTACTCGCAGCCGGTGGGCCGCGTGACCGAAGTGCTCGGCGAAATCGACGATCCCGGCATGGA
>JANLUW010000359.1:0-5721 GCA_031363645.1 Rhizobacter sp.
ATTTACTCACGCTACACTTACTCTCAATAGGATAAATTCTTGTTCAACTTCTCCGGGACTCAAAGGACAGCATCATCGAGGCGGTGCATGCAAGCCACCTGCGGGGTTCCGGCTTCGCCTATTTCGCGGTCGCGGCCGGTGTGTTCGTCACGGCGTTCTATTCGTTCCGCATGTACTTCTTGGTGTTCCACGGCAAGGAAAATTTTCACCACAAGCCATTTCCGCCTGAACACGCAGTCGAGGACGAACACCACGACCATCACACCTACGGGCATGCCCCTCACGTGCCGCACGAATCCCCCGCGGTGGTGTGGGTGCCGCTGGTCGCGCTCGCCATTCCCTCGGTGATCGCTGGTTACCTGATCGGGCCGATGATCTTTGGCGAGTTCTTCAAGGGTGCGATCGAGATCAACTTGGAGGCGCACCCGGCGATGGAAGAACTCGCACGAGACTTCCACGGCGTGGTCGCGATGTCGGTCCACGCGCTGACGTCGCTGCCGCTGTGGCTTGCGATCGCCGGTGTCGCGATGTCGTACTGGTTTTACATGGTCAGCCCGGCCATTCCCACCGCAATCAAGACGCGCTTCGGCTTCGTCTACAAGCTGCTCGAGAACAAGTACTACCTCGACTGGTTCAACGAGAACGTGCTGGCGCGTCTTGCGCGGGTCACCGGCACTGCACTTTGGAAAGGCGGTGACCAGGGCTTCATCGACGGCTTCCTGATCGGCGGTACGGTGCGCGAGGTCGGCGCGGTGGCTGCGATCGGCGGCAAGCTGCAAAGCGGCTACCTGTACTTTTACGCGTTGGTGATGATCGTCGGCGTGATCGGGTTGATGACCTGGCAGCTGTGGCCGTTTCTGCTCGGCTCGGCACCCAAGTAACCCGCACGGAGAACAAGAAGAACATGGGTTTGTCAATGGGATTGTTGAGCTGGGCGATTTGGCTGCCGATCTTCATCGGGATCGGGCTGCTCGCATTCGGCCGTGACACCAACGCAGCCGTGGTGCGCTGGGTTGCATCGATCGGTTCGCTGGTGAGCTTCGTCGTGACCTTGCCGTTGATCTCCGGTTTCGACAACGGCACGGCGGCGATGCAGTTCGTCGAGAAGCTCGGCTGGATCGAGCGCTTCAATGTCAACTACCACCTCGGCGTCGACGGCCTGTCGATGTGGTTCGTGCCGCTCACGGCCTTCATCACGGTGATCGTCGTGGTTGCCGCCTGGGAGGTGATCACCGACCGCGTGAACCAGTACATGGGCGCGTTCCTGATCCTGTCGGGCCTGATGGTCGGTGTGTTCTGCGCGCTCGACGGCCTGCTGTTCTACGTGTTCTTCGAGGCCACGCTGATCCCGATGTATTTGATCATCGGGGTGTGGGGCGGGCCGCGGCGGGTGCATGCGGCGTTCAAGTTTTTCCTGTACACGCTGGCCGGCTCGCTGTTGATGCTGGTCGCACTCATCTTTCTGTACTACAAGTCGGGCGGCAGCTTCGACATCCTCGCGTGGCACAAGCTGCCGCTGACGATGACGCAGCAAAGCTACCTGTTCTTCGCGTTCTTCCTTGCGTTCGCGGTCAAGGTGCCGATGTGGCCGGTGCACACCTGGCTGCCGGACGCCCACGTCGAGGCGCCGACCGGCGGCTCGGTTGTGCTGGCTGCGATCATGCTCAAGCTGGGGTGCTACGGTTTCCTGCGCTTCTCGCTGCCGATCACACCCGACGCGTCGCACCATTGGTCGAACTTCATGATCGCGCTGTCGCTGATCGCGGTGGTCTACATCGGCCTGGTCGCACTCGTGCAGCAGGACATGAAAAAGCTCGTTGCCTACTCGTCAATCGCGCACATGGGCTTCGTGACTCTGGGTTTCTTTATCTTCAACGAGCTCGGCATGTCGGGCGGCATCGTCCAGATGGTTTCGCATGGGTTCGTCTCGGGTGCGATGTTCCTGTGCATTGGCGTGCTCTACGACCGGGTCCACTCGCGTGAGATCGCGTCGTATGGTGGCGTGGCGAACACCATGCCCAAGTTCGCGGCGTTCGCGGTGCTGTTCGCGATGGCCAACTGCGGCCTGCCGGGCACGGCCGGTTTCGTCGGCGAATGGATGGTGATTTTGGGCGCGGTGAAGGCCAATTTCTGGCTCGGCTTGATCGCCGCCACCGCGCTGATCTCGGGTGCGGCCTACGCGCTCTGGATGGTCAAGCGCGTGTATTTCGGCCCGGTTGCGAACGACCACGTGCGCGCGCTCGTCGACATCAACGCCCGTGAGTTCGGCATGCTCGCGGTGTTGGCGGTCGCCGTGCTCGCCATGGGCCTCTACCCGAAGCCGTTCACCGACGTGATGCACGTCTCGGTCGACAATCTGTTGAAGCACGTGGCCGTCAGCAAGATCCCCGCCCTATGAATCAGATGAACTGGCCCGCGATCTACCCCGAGCTCGTCTTGCTCGGCTGCGCCCTTGTGGTCGCCTTGGTCGACCTGTGGGTCGAGCACCCCAAGCGCTTGCCGACTTATTGGCTGACGCAAGCGTCGCTTGCGGGCGTCGCGGTGATGCACGGGCTCGCGTTCAATGCCGGCGACACGGTCTATGCGATGCAGCGCATGGTCGTGGCCGACCCGATGGGCCACTTGCTCGGCCTGTTCTCGACGCTCGCGGTGATGGTCACGCTCGTCTACTCGCGCCCGTACGCCGCCGAGCGCGACATCCTCAAAGGCGAGCTGTTCACGCTCAGCATGTTCTCGCTGCTCGGCATCTGCGTGATGCTCTCGGCCAACAACTTCCTCGTCGTCTACCTCGGCCTCGAGTTGATGTCGCTGAGCCTGTACGCGCTGACCGCGATGCGACGCGACCACGCCGATTCGACCGAAGCCGCGATGAAATATTTCGTGCTCGGCGCACTCGCCAGCGGCTTCTTGCTCTACGGCCTCTCGATGATGTACGGCGCGACCGGCTCACTCGACATCGCCGAGGTCTACAAGGCGATCGGCACCGGCCGGCCGAACCAGGGTGTGATGATTCTGGCGGTGGTGTTCATCGTCGCCGGCCTTGGCTTCAAGCTCGGCGCCGTGCCGTTCCACATGTGGGTGCCAGATGTATACCAAGGCGCGCCCACAGCCGTGACGCTGCTGATCGGCGCGGCGCCCAAACTCGCGGCCTTCGCGATCACGATTCGCCTGCTGGTCGAAGGCATGCTCGGCCGCGCCGCAGACTGGCAACAGATGCTGGTGGTGCTCGCGGTCGGCTCGATCCTGCTCGGCAACGTGGTGGCGATCGCGCAGACCAACCTCAAACGCATGCTGGCCTATTCGAGCATCGCGCAGATGGGCTTCATGTTGCTCGGCTTGTGCTCGGGCGTGGTCTACGGCAACACGATTTCCGCGGGCAACTCGTATGCGTCGTCGATGTTCTACATCGTCACCTACGTGCTGACCACGCTCGGTACCTTCGGCATGATCATGCTGCTGTCGCGCCAAGGCTTCGAGGCAGACAACATCGACGACCTCAAAGGCCTCGCCAAACGCAGCCCGTGGTTCGCACTCGTGATGACGATCTTCATGCTCTCGCTCGCCGGCCTGCCGCCGACCGTGGGCTTCTACGCCAAGTTGTCGGTGCTGCAGTCGCTGGTCACGACCAACGTCACGGGCTACGTGTACCTCGCGGTCGTCGCGGTGATCCTGTCGCTGGTCGGCGCGTATTACTACCTGCGTGTGATCAAGGTGATGTATTTCGACGAGTCGGTCGACACGCGCCCGATCGAAAGCAGCGCCGATGTGCGTCTGGTGATGTCGCTCAACGGTGTGGCCGTGCTCGCCTTCGGCATCTTGCCCGGTGGCTTGATGACGCTGTGCGTGCAGGCCATCGTCAAAGCACTGGCGACCTGATCGCGGCGGCACGGAGATGGGTTCGGGTTCGTCCGCCGCTGTCTGGCTGGTGCTGTTGATCGCGGTCATCGCGGCCAATTTGCCGTTCGCCAACGAGCGCTTGTTCGTCATCGGCCCTGGCCGTGCGCCCAAGGTGCTCGGCTGGCGGTTGCTCGAACTCGTCGTGTTCTGGGCTATCACGCTTGTGATCGGCTTCGCGCTCGAAGCGCGCGCTGGGCAGAACCAGGCGCAGGGTTGGGAGTTCTATGCCGCGCTCGGGTTCGCCTTCTTGACCTTCGCTTTTCCGGGCTTCGTGTGGCGCTATCTGAGGCGCGGGCGGTGAACTTGCCGGCGCCGGTCGTGACCGCTTCTGATGCCCACCTGCGGGAAGAGACCGTGCTGTCCGAGCAGGTCTACAGCGGTCGCTTTCTCGACGTGCGGCGCGACCAGATTCGCTTGCCCGATGGTGCTGCCGCGCAGCGCGAATACATCGTCCACCCCGGTGCGGTGATGGTCGTGCCGTTGCTGGACGACGGCCGGCTCGTCGTCGAGCGCCAGTGGCGCTACCCGCTCGCGCGCGTGATGCTCGAGTTCCCGGCCGGCAAGCTCGATGCCGGCGAACCGCCGCTCGCGTGCGCGGTTCGCGAGCTGATCGAAGAGACCGGCTACCGTGCGGCCGAATGGGCGCGTGCCGGCATCTTGCACAACGCGATCGCGTACTCCAACGAAGGCATCGAGGTCTGGTTCGCGCGCGGGCTCACGCCCGGTGAGCGTGCGCTCGATGCCGGCGAGTTTCTCGACGTGATCGAGATGAGCGCCGAGCAGCTCGACGGGCTCGCCCGCTGCGGCGAACTCACCGACGCCAAGACGCTGATCGGCCTGCTTTGGTTGCAAAATTGGCGTGCCGGGCGTTGGCCGCTCGAGTGGCGGCCCGCCACATGACCGAGCGCGGCGGTTGCCCGCCGATGATCGTTAGGATGATCATCCCCACCTCACTTCGGTCGCGGCCCCCCGAGGGGATGCAGACCCCCCTTGGAGCGGCCCAGCGGCAGGTCTGATGAAGGTCCTGAACCTGCGCTGCGCGCACGATCACCGTTTTGAAGGCTGGTTCGCTTCGGACGAAGATTTCTCGTCGCAAGGCCAACGCGGTCTCGTCGCCTGCCCGTTGTGCGATGACAAGGTGATCACCCGGCTGCCGAGCGCGCCACGCCTCAACGTGTCGACCCAGCGCGGCGATGCCGCTTTACCGCCGTCGGCCCCTGCAGAAGTAGACCAAGCCCGTGCGCAGGGCCGCTGGCTGCGCGCCATGCGCGAGGCGATTAACAGCACCGAGGATGTCGGCGACCGTTTTCCGGAAGAAGCGCGCCGCATTCATTACGGCGAAGCCAAGGAGCGCAACATTCGCGGTCGCGCATCGGCGCAAGACGCCGATGCGCTGCGCGAAGAAGGCATCGAGGTCGTCGCGGTGGCGGTACCCGAACCGCTGAAGGGCACGATTCAGTAGCGCGCGGGTGCGGTCACAGCAACCGGCCCGGGTTCATCGACCCGTTCGGATCGAGCGACTGCTTGATCGCACGCATCAGCTGCAACGCGACCGGCGACTTGCGTTGCGCGAGTTCGTCGCGCTTCAACGCGCCGACGCCGTGCTCGGCCGAGATCGAGCCGGCGAACTCGCCCACCGCGTCGTAGACTACCGTGTTGACCGCATGCTCGTGGTCACGCAAAAACGCCGCCGCATCGGTGCCATCGGGCGCCTGCACGTTGTAGTGCAGGTTGCCGTCGCCGAGGTGGCCGAAGTTGACGAGGCGAATGCCGGGGAAGGCGCGCAGCAGCGCCGCGTCGGTGGTCGCCACGAAGCGGGCGATC
>JANLUW010000382.1:0-6552 GCA_031363645.1 Rhizobacter sp.
AGATCCAGAAGAACGCGAAGATCACGCAAGCCACGCCGACGAAGCCGAGCTCTTCGCCGATCACCGCGAGCATGAAGTCGGTGTGCGCCTCGGGCAGGTAGTGCAGCTTCTCGACGCTGCCGCCCAGGCCCTGGCCGAAGACCTCGCCGCGGCCGAAAGCGATCAACGAATGCGTCAGCTGGTAGCCCTTGCCCATCGCGTACTTCATGTCCCACGGGTTCAGGAACGCGAGGATGCGCTCGGCGCGCCACGGGCTGCTGACGATCATCAGCACGAAGGCGCCGACCAGCACGCCGATGCTCAGGAAAAACATGCGGCCGTTGACACCACCGAGAAACAAAATGCCCATCGCGATCACCGCGATCACCAGAAATGCGCCCATGTCGGGCTCGGCCAACAGCAGCAGGCCGATGACCCCCAAGGCAACAGCCATCGGCGCGACCGCGCGGACGAACTTCTCCTTGATGTCCATCTTGCGCATCATGTAGCTCGCCGCGTACATCGCGATCGCCACCTTCGCGAGTTCCGACGGCTGAAAGTTCAGCGGCCCGAGCGGGATCCAGCGCTTCGCGCCGTTCACGCCCTTGCCGATGCCAGGGATCAGCACGACCACCAGCAGCAACAGTGAGGCGACGAAGATCCATGGCGATGCTTTCTCCCAGAAGCTCACCGGTATCTGCACCGTGACCAGCGCCGCGACCAGCGAGATCGCAACGAACATGATCTGGCGCGTCATGAAGTAAGTCGGCGCGTAGCGCGCGAACTTCGGGCTGTCGGGCAGCGCGACGGTTGCGCTGTAAACCATCACGATGCCTAGCGCGAGCAGCGCGATCGTGATGCACACGAGTGCCTGGTCGAAGCCGAGCAGGCGCGCGGCCGAGCCGCCGTTGCCGTTACCGACGTTGATCCAGTCGCGCACGGGAATCGGTTTGCTTTCGTGCCTCGCTTCGGCGCCTTTGTCATCGCTGCGCTTGAACAGTGCGGTGAAGCGCTCACGCATCGCGTCCCGCCAATTCATCGTCGCGCCGCTCATGCCGCGAGCCCTCCGCGGTCGGCGACGATCGCGTGCACCTCGGCGACGAACACCTCGGCGCGGTGCGCGTAGTTGCGGAACATGTCGAGGCTCGCACAGGCCGGGCTGAGCAGCACAGCGTCACCGGTGTGCGCGCGCTCGAAGCTCCAGCGGGTGGCGGCCTGCAGCGTCTCGAAGCGCTGCGTCGGGACGCCGGTGCCGGCGAGCGCGAGTTCGATCGCCTCGGCGTCGCGGCCGATCGTCGCGACCGCGCGCGCATGGCGACGCACCGGCTCGGCGAGCGGTGAAAAATCTTGCCCCTTGCCGTCGCCGCCGAGGATCACGACGATCTTCGCGGGCGACTTGTCGGCACCGATGCCGTTCAGCGCCGCGACCGTCGCGCCGACGTTCGTGCCCTTGCTGTCGTCGTAGGCGTCGATGCCGTCGAGCGAGGCGAGGTACTGCAGCCGGTGCGGCTCGCCGGCATATTCGCGCAGACCGTGGAGCATCGGCGCGAGCGGGCAATCGATGGCGGTCGCGAGCGCGAGTGCGGCGAGCGCGTTGCAGGCGTTGTGACGACCGCGCACGCGCAGCGCGTCGGCCGGCATCAGGCGCTGGATCAGCAGGTCTTCGGCTTGTGTCGAGGCACCCTTGCCGCCCCTGCCGCGCGCCTGCGTTTCGTCGAGTTCGCGTGCGCGCACCAGCCAGGTCATGCCGTTCTCGTCGACGAGGCCGAAGTCGCCGGGGTGCGTCGGCGCACTCGTGCCGAAGCGCACGACGTTGCGCGAGAGGGTCGTCGCCTTGCGCCCCTTCGCACCTTTGACGATCTCGGGCGCAGGCACGAGCGCTTCGACCATCGCGTCGTCGCGGTTTACCACCATCACGGCCTGCTTGCCGAACACGCGCGCCTTCGCCGCGATGTAGTGCGACATCGAGCCGTGCCAGTCGAGGTGGTCTTGCGTGATGTTGAGCACCGCACCCGCGCTCGGTTCGAAGCCGCGCACCTCGTCGAGCTGAAAGCTGGAGAGTTCGAGGACCCAGACTTCGGGGAGGTGAGCGAAGGTGGGAGCGGTCGGTTCGGGCGGGGCGAGTTGAATTGCGGCCGTGTCGGCTTCGGGGTCGAGCGGTGGCGGCTCCTGGCCCTCACCCCAGCCCTCTTCCAGAAGGAGAGGGAGAAGATGAATTGCCCCCTCTCCCTTTTGGAGAGGGCTGGGGTGAGGGCCGGCGGCATCCACCACCACCGGCTCCCGATCCAGCGCATCCGCCAGCGTCTGCAACATCGTCGGCCCGATGTTGCCCGCCACCGCCACACGCTTGCCAGCGCGCGCGATCAGCATCGCCGCCATCGCGGTCGTGGTGGTCTTGCCATTCGTGCCGGTGATCGCGAGCACCTGCGGCGCATACCCACGCTCGGCCTTCAAATCCCGCAGCGCATGCGTGAACAGATCGAGCTCGCCCTGCACCAGCACGCCGGTGTCGGCAATGCGGTTCAACGGTGCGGCGATGCGCTCGTCTTGTGGTGAGAGGCCGGGGCTTTTCAGCACCAGCTTGACGCCGATGAATGCGGCATCGGTCAGCGGCCCGTGCACCCACTGCGCGCCCGGCACGTGCTCGGCCAACGCGGCCTCGTTCGCGGGCTGCTCGCGCGAATCCCACACGCGGACGTTCGCCCCGAAGCGCGCGCACCAGCGCGCCATCGCGAGCCCGGATTCACCGAGGCCGAGCACCAACACCGTCGTGTCTTGCAGGTAGTTCATCAGCGCAATTTCAGGCTGGCCAGCCCGACCAGGCACAGCAGCATCGTGATGATCCAGAAGCGCACGACGACCTGCGTTTCCTTCCAGCCGGATTTTTCGAAGTGGTGGTGCAGCGGCGCCATCTTGAGGATGCGGCGGCCGGTGCCGTAGCGCTTCTTCGTGTACTTGAACCAGCCGACCTGCAGCATCACCGAGAGCGCCTCGGCGACGAACACGCCGCCCATGATGCCGAGCACGATCTCCTGTCGCGTGATGACTGCGATCGTGCCCAACGCGCCGCCGAGCGACAACGCGCCGACATCGCCCATGAACACCTGCGCCGGGTGCGTGTTGAACCACAGGAAGGCCAGTCCTGCGCCGGCCATCGCGGCGCAGAAGATCAGCAATTCGCCGGCGCCGGGGATGTAGGGAAACAGCAGGTACTTGCTGTAGACCGAGCTGCCGGTGATGTACGCGAAGATGCCGAGCGCCGAGCCGACCATCACGACCGGCATGATCGCCAAACCGTCGAGCCCATCGGTCAAATTCACCGCGTTGCTGGCGCCGACGATCACGAAGTACGTCAGGCCGATGAAGCCGAACACGCCGAGCGGGTAGCTGATGGTCTTGAAGAACGGCACCATCAAGTCGGCCTTCGGCGGCAGCTCGTTCGCGAAGCCGCTCTGCACCCAGCGGATGAACAGTTCGAGCACGCGCAGGTTCGAGGTTTCGCTCACCGAGAACGCGAGGTAGAGCGCCGCGATCAGCCCGATCAACGACTGCCAGAAATACTTCTCGCCCGAGGGCATGCCTTCGGGGTTCTTGTTCACGACCTTGCGCCAGTCGTCGACCCAACCGATCGCGCCGAAGCCGATCGTCACCAGCATCACGATCCAGACGAAGCGGTTGGTCCAGTCGAACCACAGCAACGTCGACACGCCGATGCCGATCAGGATCAACACGCCACCCATCGTCGGCGTGCCACTCTTGGCCATGTGTGATTCGACGCCGTAGGCGCGCACCGGCTGGCCGATCTTCAGCGACGTGAGCCGCGCGATCACCCATGGGCCGAACGCGAGGCCGATCAGCAGCGAGGTAAGCGCCGCCATGACCGCGCGGAAGGTCAGGTACTGAAAGACGCGGAAGAAGCCGAACTCCGGCGACAGCGTCTGCAACCAGTTGGCCAGGCTAAGCAGCATGCGGCGCTCCCGACCCGATCAAGGCAGCGACCACGCGCTCAGTTGCCATGAAGCGCGAGCCCTTGACGACGACCGCAGCGCACACAGGCGCCTGTGGCAGCGCCGCCAGCAGGCTCGCCATGTCGTCGAAATGGCGCGCGCCGCTGAAGGCTTCGGCAGCGTGCGTGCTGGCGCTGCCGACCGTCCACAGCGCATCGATGCCGCGCGCCTTCGCGAACGCGCCGACCTCGCGGTGGAAGGCCGGGCCGTTGTCGCCGACCTCGCCCATGTCGCCCAACACCAACCAGCGCGGGCCGGGCAGCGAGGCCAGCACCTCGATCGCGGCGCGCACCGAATCCGGGTTGGCGTTGTAGGTGTCGTCGATCAGCGTGACGGTCTGGCCATCGCGCTGGTAGCGCTTGACCTGCGAGCGGCCCTTGACCGGCGCGAAGGCTTCGAGCCCGCGGCGGATCGCATCGAGCGGGCAGCCGGCAGCGAGTGCGCAGGCGGCCGCGGCCAGTGCGTTTTTGACGTTGTGCCAGCCGGCGACTTGAAGTTGCAACGTGATCGCGCCGGCTGGCGTCTCGATCAACAGCGCCCATCGGTCGACCACCCACTCCGCATGGCAAGTCACGTCGGCCGGCCCGGTCAGCGCAAAGGTCAGCGTCGGCCGATTGCCGGCGAGGTCGTGCCAGATCGGCGCGTGTTCGTCGTCGGCCGGAAACACCGCGGTGCCCGACGCGCCGAGCGCCGAGATCACCGCGCCGTTTTCGTGCGCGACCGCTTCCACGCTCGACATGAACTCCTGGTGCTCACGCTGCGCGTTGTTGACGAGCGCGACGGTGGGCTCGACCAGCGCAGCGAGCGCGGCGATCTCGCCCGGGTGGTTCATGCCGAGTTCGACAACGCCGGCGCGGTGGTGCGTGGTCTCGTCCTGCCGCAGCCGCAGCAAGGTCAGCGGCACGCCGATGTGGTTGTTCAGGTTGCCGGCGGTCGCGAAGGCTTCGTTGCCGAGCCAGGCGCGCAGGGTGGCCGCGATCATCTGCGTCACGGTCGTCTTGCCGTTGCTGCCAGCGACCGCGATCAACGGCAGGTGAAACTGCTGCCGCCAGGCGTGCGCGAGAGCCGTCAGCGCGGCTTGCGCGTCGGCCACTTGCAGGCCCGGCAGGCCGGCGTCAGTCAGGCCACGCTCGGCGATCGCTGCGGCCGCGCCGCTGACTTTGGCCTGCGCGAGGAAGTCGTGCGCGTCGAAGTTCTCGCCCTTCAATGCGACGAACAAATCGCCGGGCTGCAGGCTGCGCGTGTCGCTGTGCACGCGCAGCAGCGCAGTCACACCCTCACCGACCAATATCGAGCCCGGCAGCATCGCGTGGGTTTGCGCCAGCGTCATCATGTGGTCGCTCCTGCGCGCTTGCGCAGCGCCGCGGCGGCTTCGTCGACATCCGAGAACGGGTGCTTCACGCCGCGGATTTCCTGGTAGTCCTCATGGCCCTTGCCGGCGATCAAGATCACGTCGTGCGCGCCGGCATTGCGCACCGCGTGCGCGATCGCTGCGCGGCGGTCGTCGATGACCTTGACGCGCTCCTGCGAACCCGCGAGCCCGGCCACGATCTGCAGCACGATGAAGGCGGATGCTTCGCCGCGCGGGTTGTCGCTGGTGATCACGACCTGCTGCGCGAGGCGCTGCGCGAGCGCGCCCATCAGCGGGCGCTTGCCCGCGTCGCGGTTGCCGCCGCAACCGAACACGCACCACAGCGCGCCGCCGCGCTCGGTGGCGAACGGCTGCAACGCGAGCAGCGCTTTCTCCAACGCATCGGGCGTGTGCGCATAGTCGACGACGACCTGCGGGCCGGCCCCATCCGACGCGACACGTTGCATGCGGCCGGGCACCGGTGTCAGCAACGCGCAGGTGGCGGCGGCGTCGACCAACGAGACGCCCGAGGCGCGCAGGCCGCCGATCGTGGCGAGCAGGTTCGCGACGTTGTAGTCACCGATCATCTGCGTCTTGACTGCGACGGTGGTGCCGCCTTCGTGCAGGTCGAAGCCAAGGCCGCCAGCCGCGTAGCCGATTTTCGTTGCGCGCAGACGCGCTGCGCCGGTCGTGGCATACGTCCACAGATCCAGCACGCCGACGCTCAGGGACAGCGCGAGCTGCGCGCCATGCGCGTCGTCGATGTTGACGACCGCGGCGCGCAGTCCGGGCCACGCGAACAGCGCTTTCTTCGCGTCCCAGTAGGCGGCCATCGAGCCGTGGTAGTCGAGGTGGTCCTGCGTGAGGTTCGTGAACAGCGCGGTGTCGACCTTCGTGCCTGCGAGCCGATGCTCCTTGATCCCGATCGAGGTGACTTCGATCGCGCAGGCCGCAAAGCCCGCATCCACGAAGCGCTTGAATCCGGTCTGCACCGTCACCGGCCCCGGCGTGGTCATTCCGGTGAACGTGATCGCTGCGGCCTGCAACGGCGAAGGTGGTTCGCCGACGCCGAGCGTGCCGATCACGCCGCAGCGCCGGCCGAGGGAGCTCAGCGCCTGAGCCACCCACCAGGCGGTCGAGGTCTTGCCGTTGGTGCCGGTGACGGCGATGACGTCGAGCTTGGCGCTCGGCGTGCCCATGAACGCACTTGCCAGC
>JANLUW010000388.1:0-8470 GCA_031363645.1 Rhizobacter sp.
ATTTACGTCAGCTCGAGCGCATCGCAGGGGGCTACGCATCACGCGCGTCGTTCCTCGCCGAGCTGACGCTCGACCCACCAGAGGCAACCAGCGATGAATCAGGCGAGCCGCTGCGCGACGAGGACTACATGATTTTGTCCACGATCCACTCGGCCAAAGGCCAGGAGTGGAAAGCGGTGTTCGTGCTGAACGCGGTCGACGGCTGCATCCCGTCGGACATGGCGACCGGCAACGCAATCGAAATTGAAGAAGAGCGCCGCCTGCTCTACGTCGCGATGACGCGCGCGCGTCACTACTTGTATTTGCTCGTGCCGCAGCGCTTCTACGTCACGCAACAGGCGGAGTCGGGTGACAGGCACTTGTACGGCTCGCTCACCCGATTTATTCCACCGACTCTGGCGCATTGCTTCGACGCTGAGGGTGACGAAAAGTCGGGCGATCACCCGCCGTATCACTCACCACATCACTCACCGACGCTGACGCTCGATCTGGCATCTCGCGTCAGGTCGATGTGGTCATGACGCTCAGCGCTTTTTGACCGCGTCCTTGACGTCTTCTTTCACGTCGCCATAAGTCGCCTGCGTCTTGCCGGCCACCTTGTCGATCGTGCCTTCGGCTTGAAGTTTGTCGTTGCCGACAATCTTGCCGGTGACTTCCTTGAGGCTGCCCTTGGCCTGCTCGACACGGCCTTTGACTTGATCCTTGTTCATGCTGATTCCTTTGCACTGGTGAAGAAATGGGTCTGCAATCGATCGGCTGTCGATCGACGGCTTCACTGTGCCGAAGGCGGTTTTCGGGGTCTGTCGGGCACCGTGCGAATTGCCTGTAGGACGCTTCGCACGCGGCGCTCGCTTCACCCCAGCGGCGAAACGCCGATTAACCAGCGGTGAGCCCACAGCACAAACACGACATAGAGCGCGATCCCGCCGACGAGCGCGATTGCGTCGTTCATCGACGACGGCGGTGCGCCGGGGGTCAGGCGCGGCACGACGCGTTTTTTCACCGCGATGCGATCGAGCACGGCCCACGCGAGAAACGCGCCGAACAGGACCATGTCGACCAGCGTGCCGTTGCCCAGCAGGTGCGCGAGCGCCCATAGCTTTACCGCCAGCAGCATCGGGTGCTTGGCCGCCGCCTTGATGCGCCCTGGCAGGTAAGCAGCGAGCAGCAGCGGGAAGACCGGCAGCATCAGCAGCAGCGCGATGTGGCGCGTCGCGGCGGGTGGCGTCCACACGATGACCGGCGCCTGCCGCGCGAGGCCGTAGCCGTAGATCAGCAGCACGAAGCCCGCGATCGAAATGATCGCGTAGAGGCCCTTCCACGCACCCGGGTTGCGCGCAGCCTGTGCATCACGCCACGCAGGCGCCACGATCGCGATCGAGTGGATGCCGAGAAACAGCACCAGGCCGATGATGAACAGGGTCATGTCACGCTCCTTCGATGGAGGGCGCAGTCTATCCCCGCCCTAGTTCGATTCCTTGATCAGCCGCCCGCTTGCCGACTGGATCGGCCGCGCGTTCATCGGGTAGAGCCGCGCGAAGATGCCGATCTGCTCGGCCGAAATCGGCACCGGCTGCTTCATCACCATCCACAGCACGCCTTCGCTGCACGGCGGCGTCGTCAGCGAGCCCATGTAGGTGAAGTAGCTGCGCTCGGGCGGCAGCAGGTCGTTCAGGTTCAGCGTGGTTCGTGCTGGCACCTCGTCGCCCTTTTCGAGCGGCAGGTTGTTCCACACGCTTTGCACCACGCCTTGCGCGGCACCGCGATCAAGCAGCACCGCGACGACCGCCAAGCGGCCTTCGAGATCCTTGTGCACCAGGTGCACGACCATGTCGAACTGCTTGCCGTTGACGTGCTCTTCCGAAGGGCGGTGAAAGTGAAATTGCAGCAGCTCGTAGCGCCGGCCCAGCACCTCGATCGAGTTGCCGGCGCCGACGTTGACCTGCACCGTGTGGCCGTCGTCGACGACGCGAAAGCCGCTCGGCTTGTAATCGAAGCGCACCGGGTCGAGCTCGACCTTGATGCCATCGCGGATGTCGATCGGGCTTTGGCGCGTGCCGTTGGTGCACTTCGAGAATTCCGATTTCATTTGGCCCCAGGTCTCGGGGCCGCCGCTGCCGGCGTAATCCCAGTGGGCGGCATGCGCGGCGGGTGCCGACTCGACGGCGGGGGGCTTACGCGGCGCAGCGCGGCGCGGCTCGGCAGCGGGCACGTGTTCGTGCTCGGCAGCGACCGGCGTGCTCGGATTTGAGATCACCCGTACCACGTTCGGGTTCGCAGTGTCGGGGGCTTTGGTCGCGCCGAGCTTTTGCGCAAGGCGCTCGCGGATGACGTCGAGCGGGTCGCGCGAAGGTGGCGCGGCGATGGCTTTCGGCTTCTTCAGTGGGGCGGCCTCGGCGGGCTCAGCAACCGCCACGGGTTTCGGCGCGGCGTGATCCGATGCGCTGGCCCATGGGCATGCAGCGCCCCATGCGAACAACACGGCGAGGCGACAAAGAATTGACAAAGCAGGCATGGCGCGATCTCCGGTGCAAAAACGGAGCACCACGCGCTCATATCGACCCGCCACCGGCCGACTTGAGCGTCAGCCCTGCCCGGTGACCCGCGGCTTGACCCAGATCCACGCGACGATGCCGATGCCCATCATCAGCAGCGAGGTCGTCGCGAGCAAGATCGTCGAGTGCATCACCAGCGGCGCGATCACGCCGGCCACGATGCCGTTGGCTAGGCTGCCGATGCAGGCTTGGAACGACGAGGCCATGCCGCGGCGCTCGGGCATCAGGTCGAGCACCATCAGCGTCACCACAGGCACCATCAGCGCCCATCCGAACGCGTAGATGCCCAGCGGGATCAGCGCCCACCATGCCTGCGGCGTGAACAGCAGGTTGAGTGCGAGGTTGACGATCGACACGATCAGCATGATCAAAAAACCGTGGCGAATCTGGTGGTGCGGCTTGATGCGACCGGCCAGCCGCCCCGAGAAGTACGCGCCGCCCATGATCCCGGCGATCGTGATCAGGAACAACCAGAAGAACCGCCCCGGCGGAAGGTGCAGGTGATCGCCGAGAAAAACCGGCGCCGAGAGCACGTACAAAAACATACCGTTGAACGGGATGCCGCTCGCCAGCGCCAGCATCATGAAGCGCGCGCTGCCGCCCATTTCAAGGTAGCCGCGCATCAGGTTCTTCGCGTTGAATGGCTGGCGCTGGCTCAGGTGCAGCGTTTCGGGCAGCAGCTTGTAGTTCGCAATCCACAGGATCACGCCGATGGCGGTCAGAAACCAAAAGATCGAATGCCAATCGGCATGCACGAACAGAAACCCGCCGACCATCGGCGCGATCGCAGGCGCTGCGCCAAAGTAAATCGTGACCTGCGACATCACGCGCTGCGCATCGGCAGGCGGGAACATATCGCGAATCACTGCGCGCGAGATCACGATGCCCGCGCCGGCCGACATGCCCTGCACGGCGCGAAAGAACACGAGTTGCCCGATGCTTTGCGACATCGCGCAACCCACCGACGCAAGCGTGAACACCACCAGGCCCCAGAGCACGACCGGGCGCCGCCCGAAGCTGTCGGATAGCGCGCCGTGAAACAGGTTCATGACGGCGAACCCGAACAAGTAGGCCGAGAGCGTTTGTTGCATCTCGACCGGCGTGGCGCCGATCGCTGCGGCGATGCCGGTGAAGGCCGGCAGGTAGGTGTCTATCGAGAACGGCCCGAGCGTCCCCAGGCAGGCGAGCAAAACGGCGAGGGCCCAACGCGGAGCGCGCCAGAGGGTGTGTGCGTCGGGATTCATCGGAAACCGCCGAGTCTACGTTCCGCCTCGCCACTGCGCCCCTCGCATGCCCATTGCTCCGGGCGCGTTCAAATAAAAGTGTGAAGCGAGCCGATAGGCCGGATTCTGTGCAACCGGTGCCTCTTGCGAAGCACCGGCCGTGACCGCCATTCCTCTGGGCCGTGCATCGCTGCGACGGCTCGATGCCACCTACCCGCCGGCTCCGCGGAGCCACATCATCGCCGGCCTATTTGGTGTTGCTGCGCGTAGAGATTGCCCGTTTCACCCGGCCGAACATCTTTCGACACCCGACCGACTCGTCTCTGTTGCTCTGATCCTCACCTCGCGGTGGGCAGCCGTTAACTGCTACGCCGCCCTGTGCAGTCCGGACCTTCCTCCAGTGCGCCTTTTCAAGCCTTGCACCAGCGGCGGTCTGGCCCGCTTCACCCACCGGATTATCCGCGCGGGCAGCTGCGGATGCGGCGCCTGCGCAACAAATCGGCCGCCCGCACGGGCCGTGACGTGCCGAAACATGTTCTTCGTCAACCGATCGGGCAAACCCGCGTTCTAATACGTGCCGCGCTCCATCGGTCTGCATCCGCAGCCCGACAGCAAGCCGACCGGATGAGGGCATGTCGCTCCGAGTGCCTCGACTCCCCGGTAATGCCCTTAGCCTCGTTCTCAAACAGGAGATTGATATGACAATGAAAAACGCTCTGACCGTCGTGGCCGCTGTCGCCGCAGCCATGTTTGCCCAGGCCACCTTCGCCCAAGCTTCGGCTCCGGGTTCGCGCGCCGAAGTCAAGGCCGAAACCAAGGCCGCCGAAAAGGCCGGCAAGCTGACGCCGGCTGGCGAAGGCTCGGCTCCGATGGAAAAGTCGACCGCCAAGTCGACCACCCCGCGCGCTGACGTCAAGGCCGAAACCAAGGCCGCCGAAAAGGCCGGCACGCTGACCCCGGCTGGCGAAGGCACGAACATGCGCGAAAAGCCGACTGCGAAGTCGACCAAGACCCGCGCCGAGCGCAAGGCCGAAACCAACGCCGCCGCCAAGGCCAAGCAACTGACCCCGGCCGGCGAAGGCCCGGACGCGCCGAAGAAGTAAGAACGACCTGCAGCTGCGGCGCCAACCTCGGCGCCGAGCGCTTTACAACAGCGGCCCTCGGGCCGCTGTTTGTTTTTGAGGCGGTCGAAAGACAGTCTCGTCGAGGTAGAACGTCGGGCACTCGTTCGCCGTCCACCAACCCGGCACGCCCAGCACGGGCAACGGCAGGAACGGCCTGGCGATCAACGGCCCATTGGCCAGCGTCTGGGCCAGCCAGTCGCCCATCGTTTCGCAGCCCTGCGGCACAACCCACAAGTGCGCGGTGATCGGCTTGCGCGGCCGCACCAGCTTCTCGACAAGCGCATGGCCGAACAACTCGATGCGGGCCTCGACCCAGGCCGCGCGGTGCGTGACGAACAGCGCCTGCCAGTTGCGTTGCGTGAGCGCGTCGACGAGCACTTGCGGCGCCTGCAGCAGGGCCGCGTTCTCGTCGAGAAGCGTCAGCGCGTCACGCATTGCGCCCCGCGGCGCGCCCTTCGCGGCGCTCTCGATCTGCTCGGCCTGCAGCGCGTTCAGCCGCCGCTTCAGCGCGGGTTGCATGAGCCAGGCCAGGCCGTTGAAGAAGTCGTGCAGGTTCGCGCGGGTCGGCACGCAAGCGGTGCGATCGATGAACGCCTCGTAGGCCTCGCCGGGCGGCAGCTCGCACTGCTCGACGAAGCGCAGTCGCCCTGCGCGCAACACGACCGCATCGCCGAGCGAGGCGTTCAGTGCATCGACGATCCCAACCTCGCGCGCGCACACGGCGAGTGGCTCACCGAGCCGACGCCACAGCGTGAGCCAGGGACGCGACCAATCGATCGCGTCGAGGCTCGCCGCGGTCGCCACGCCGCTCGTGGTCAGGCCGCTTTCGCGCCCAGAAAGCGCACGGTGCGCGGCCGGTCGGCCGGTAACAGCTCGAAGTGCGCGGCGTGGCGCTTCAAAAATCCACTCGTCGACTTGTTCTTGCTCGTCAGCAATTCAGCTTGACGCAACGCTTTGCCGACCTCGCCGAGTTGCAGCGGCGTGCCGTTGCGCAGCGCCGTGACTGCCTGCAGGATGGCAGCAACCTCGGGTGTTATCACGGGTGCCGGCGGCGCCGCAGGTGCGGCGCCGGGCGCAACTGCGCGCGCGCGCACCGGCTGCGCACGGGCGCGAGGTGCGCGGGCCTCGGGCGCTTCGCGTGGCGGGGCGCGCGGCGTTTCACGTGGCGGCGTGCGCGGCGCCTCGCGCGGTGACTTGCGGTGCGCGAGGTCGATGAACTCGTCGTAGGCCAGCGGTGCCTCGCCACCGGTCTTGCCGGCCTGGCCGATGCCGAGCACGCGGCAGCCCTTCTCGCGCAGGCGTTGAGCGAGCGGCGCGTAGTCGGAATCGCTCGATGCGATCACGACCACGTCGGGGTTCTCGCAGATCGCCAGATCGATCGCGTCGACGGCGAGTGCGATGTCGGTCGAGTTCTTGCCGGTTGGCACGTTGACCATCGGCCGAATCGCATAGCGCTTGAAGAGTTCGGTGTGCTCGGTCACCTTCTGCGGGCTCGAGTACGCGCGCCGAAAGTGGATCTGGCCGTAGAGCTTGAGCAAGTGCTGAATCGCCTGTTCGATCACATCGCCCGAGAGGTTGTCGGCATCGATCAGCAGGGCCACGCGGGTGTCGTCATTCATGGGGATGCGTCCAGCAGTTTCCACGCGAGGCTTTCGCCGCCGCGCAGGGGTTTGAGGGTGGTCTCGCCGAAGGGCAGCGACGCGGGCAGTGTCCAGGCTTGGCGGCGCAAGGTGACGGTGCCTGTGTTGCGCGGCAGACCGTAGAACGCGGGGCCGTTGATGCTGGCGAAGGCCTCGAACTTGTCGAGCGCGCCGACGCCGTCGAAGGCCTCGGCGTACAGCTCGAGTGCCGACAGCGCGGTGTAGCAGCCGGCGCAGCCGACGGCGTGCTCCTTCAGCTGCGCGGCATGCGGCGCGCTGTCGGTGCCGAGAAAGAATTTGCTGCTGGCCGAGGTGACCGCTGCGACCAGCGCGCGGCGATGCTCTTCGCGCTTGAGCACCGGCAGGCAGTAGTAGTGCGGCCGAATACCACCGAGAAAAATCGCGTTGCGGTTGTAGAGCAGGTGGTGCGCAGTGACGGTCGCCCCGATGAACCGGTCGGCCTCGTTCACGTACTGCGCGGCTTCCCGCGTCGTGATGTGTTCGAACACGATTCTGAGTTCGGGAAAGTCGCGCCGCAGCGGGATCAGCTGGGTGTCGATGAACGCTTTCTCGCGGTCGAAGAGGTCGATCTCGGCGTCGGTGACTTCACCGTGCACCAGCAGCGGCAGGCCGGAGCGCTGCATTGCCTCCAACGTTTTGTAGGTCTTGCGCAGGTCGGTGACGCCTGAGTCGCTGTTCGTGGTGGCGCCGGCCGGATAGAGCTTGACCGCGACCACGCCGGCTGCCTTCGCACGCGCGATTTCGTCGGGCGGCAGCGTGTCGGTCAGGTAGAGCGTCATCAGTGGTTCGAATGCGATACCGCGCGGCACCGCCGCGACGACGCGCTCGCGGTACGCCGCCGCCTGCGCCGCCGTCGTCACCGGCGGCTTGAGGTTGGGCATGATCACTGCGCGCGCGAACTGGCGCGCGGTGTGAGGCACCACGGCCGCGAGCGCCGCACCGTCGCGCACATGCAAATGCCAATCGTCGGGGCGGGTGATCGTGATCTCGTTTTTCATACCACGCGATTTTCGCACCGCAAAAAAGAACGGCGCCCGCAGGCGCCCGCTCTCCTGTTGGACAAAGTCGCTCAGTGCTGGAGGATCTTCGACAAAAACTCCTTGGCACGCGGCGAGCGCGCATCCGGGTCGCCGAAGAATTCTTCGCGCTTGCAGTCCTCCACGATCCGGCCCGCGTCCATGAAGATCACGCGGTGGCTGACCTTCTTCGCGAAGCCCATCTCGTGCGTGACGACCATCATCGTCATGCCCTCCTGCGCGAGCTTGACCATCACGTCGAGCACCTCGCCGACCATCTCGGGGTCGAGCGCCGAAGTGGGCTCGTCGAACAGCATCACGATCGGGTCCATGCTGAGCGCACGGGCGATCGCCACGCGCTGCTGCTGGCCGCCCGAAAGCTGGCCGGGAAACTTGTCTTTGTGCGCACTGAGGCCGACGCGGTCGAGCATCTTCAAGCCACGCTTCATCGCGTCGTCGGTGCTGCGGCCGAGCACCTTGATTTGCGCGAGGGTCAGATTCTCGGTGACGCTCAAATGCGGGAACAGCTCGAAGTGCTGGAACACCATGCCGACGCGCGCACGCAGCTTCGGCAGGTTGGTCTTCGGGTCGGAGATCGAGATGCCGTCGACGACGATGTCGCCCTTTTGAAAGGGCTCCAGCGCGTTCACGGTCTTGATCAGCGTCGACTTGCCCGAACCCGACGGGCCGCACACGACGACGACCTCGCCTTTCTTGATGCTGGTCGTGTTGTCGGTCAACACCTGGAAAGTGCCGTACCACTTGGAAACGTTTTTGATGTCGATCATTTGAGATTCCCCCATCCCGGCCTTCCCCCAATGGGAGAAGGAGAGTTCAGTCGAAGAGATTGATTTATCGGATGATGGCGATCTTCTTCTGCAGCCGGCGCAC
>JANLUW010000401.1:0-3039 GCA_031363645.1 Rhizobacter sp.
CCGCGATGCAGCGGCTTTCCAGCGGCCTGCGCGTCAACTCGGCCAAGGACGACGCCGCCGGCCTGGCCATCGGCCAGCGGATGGATGCACAAGCCCGCGGCATGAACGTCGCCGCCCGCAACGCGAACGACGGCATCTCCCTGGCCCAGACCGCCGACGGCGCCCTGGCCACGGTGTCGGACGCCCTGCAGCGCATGCGTGAACTGGCCGTGCAATCCGCCAACGGCTCGAACAGCACGGGCGACCGCGCCAACCTTGACACGGAATTCCAGCAACTGGCCTCGCAGATCACCGACATCGGGACCCAGACCAAGTTCAACGGCACGGCCATCCTGGTCGCCCCTGGCGCTGGCGCCCAAATTTTCCAGGTCGGCGCGAACGTCGGCGACACGCTGACCGTCACGACGAACGCGATCGCCACGGTGGGCGGCGGCCTGACGACCGCCGCAACGGCGAACACCGCACTGGCCGCGATCGATGCCAAGCTGGACACGATCAACACCGACCGCGCAACCTACGGCGCGGCGATGAACCGGTTCTCGTTCACGATCTCGAACTTGCAGATCGGCTCGGAGAACCAGTCGGCCGCGCGCAGCCGCATCATGGACGCCGACTTCGCCGCGGAAACCGCGAACCTCTCGCGCGCCAACATCCTGCAGCAAGCTGGCAATGCCATGGTGGCGCAAGCCAATCAGCTGCCGCAACAGGTCATGGCACTGCTGCGCAACTGAGCGCGGCGCCGAAGCTTCCGGACACAAGCCCAAGTCTCAAGTCCGGACCGGATCGACCGACATTCAGTCCATCGGCCCGGCTCAGAGCGCAGGCTTTCGTCGTGGCGCCATAGCAAAGCCCTCCCGGCTTCGCTATGGCGCCACGCACACTTCCACAGGAGCAATTCATGGCAATCGTCAGTTCGGCAGGCATCGGCAGCGGGCTGGATGTCAACTCGATCATCACGCAGCTCATGGCGATCGAGAAGGAGCCTTTGAAGGCCCTGACGACCAAGGCGTCGGTGCTGCAAAGCACCGTTTCCGAGTACGGCAAGATCAAGAGCGCCGTCTCGACCCTGCGGGATCTCTCGACCAAGCTCGCCGGCTTCACGCCTTGGGCGCAGACGGTCAGCACCTCGTCGAGCCCGACCGCAGTGACTGCAGCCACCAACGGCGCGGTCGCTGGCACCTACTCGGTCGAGGTCCAGAGCTTGGCAAGCTCTCAGACGCTGGCGAGCGGCCTGTATGCCGCCACCACGACGACATTGGGTGCCGGCACCTTGCACATCGAACTCGGTACGTGGGGCGCCGCTCAAACCGCATTCACACCCAAGAGCGGCGCCACGGCGGTCGACGTCACGGTCGACGCGACCGACACCCTCGCCAACGTGCGCGACAAGATCAACGCCACGGGCAGCGGCGTGACCGCAATGATCATGACCGACGCCAACGGTTCGCGCCTGCTGCTGCGCTCTAACACCACAGGCGCGGAAAACGGGTTCCGGACCAGCGTTGCCGATGCGGACGGCGGGAACAGCGACGCCTCGGGCCTGTCGGCCCTGAGCTTCGACATTGGCAGCAAGGTGATGACGCAGAGCCAGGCGGCAACCAACGCCGCCGCCACCCTGAACGGCATCGCCGTCAGCTCGACCACGAACACGCTGGGCAGCGTCGTCGATGGCCTGACGCTGAACCTCGGGGCCGTGACCACCACGCCAGTGACCGTCAGTGTCGTGACCGACAAGGACTCGTTGAAGGCGACGATGACCGCGTTCGCCGCTGCGTACACCGACCTCGTCAAGCTCATCACCGCGGACACGAAATACGAGCCCGCGACGAAAAAGGCCGGCCCGTTGCAGGGTGACAGCGCCGCCACCGGCATCCAGCGTCAGATGCGTGCACTGGCTGGTGCGATGTCGGGCGCCTCCGCGACTTTCGGGCGGCTGTCTGATGCCGGTTTCGAGCTGCAGAGTGACGGCTCCATGACCGTCAACGCGACCAAGCTTGACAACGCGCTGGCGAATCTTCCCGAACTAAAGAAGATGTTCTCGGCCTCGAACTCGACCGACCCGAGCGCGGACGGATTCGCAAAGCGCTTCAAGGTGCTGACGAACGCCATGCTGGCGACCACCGGCACGCTCGTCACGCGCACCGACGGGCTCAGCGCCGCGCTTACGCGAAACCAAAAAGACCAAGACAACTTCAACAATCGGCTCGCCGCCACCGAGAAGCGCCTGCGGAGCCAGTACACGGCGCTGGACGCGACGATGGCCAAGCTCAACAGCGTGAACAGCTACGTGACCCAGCAAATCGCGCAGTACAACAAGAGCACTGGCTGAACTGCGCTTTGGTGACTCAAGTCGACGCCGCCGAAACCGATATTTACGGCAAGCCCACCCCAGGAAAGCGACAGCACCATGTTTGCCCTCAACGCCGTGTACCCCACCGCCTCCAAGACCTTTGCCGGCGCCTATCGCCAAATCGGCATCGAAACCGGCGTGCCTAGCGCCTCGCCGCATCAGCTCGTCACGATGCTCTTCGACGGCTTCAGCGATGCCGTATCCCAGGCTCGCCTGGCCATGCTGAACGGTCAGATCGAAGCGAAGGGCAAGGCAATCGTCCGCGCCGTATGCATCGTCGAGGAAGGTCTGCTGGCACCGTTGGACCTCGAAGCCGGCGGCAAGATCGCCGACGACCTGATGGCCCTGTACAGCTACGTGACACGGCGCTTGACACACGCGAACGCTCGCAACGATTCGGCCGCGCTCGACGAGTGCGTGCGCCTGATGGAGCCGCTGCGGTCAGCCTGGGTCGCCATCGGCCCGGTCGCGATCCCAAGCGCGAAAGCCCAGTAAATGCCCCGCACTTGCGAATACGGAGCACACATGAACACCCCCCTGCTCAACTGCTACCAAGCGATCGAGAAAGCCAGCCAAGACATGCTCGACGCGGCCCGCACCGGCAATTGGGATCACGTGCTCAAGCTCGAAGGCGCGTGTGCGCTGCTGATCTCGCAACTCAAGCAAACCGCCTCGGGCAACCCCCTCGG
>JANLUW010000423.1:0-1593 GCA_031363645.1 Rhizobacter sp.
CGGTGGACGAAGTCGAGCAGGCGGGAGGACGCATGATGCTGTCGAATGCGCGCATCGTGAATGTCGACATCGAGGTGCAGCCGAGCGGTATCGCGGTGGAGCATGTGACGATCGCGTTCACCAAGGTCGAGATCGAATACAAGCGCCAGGAGCAGGCCGGCATCGGCGGGGCAGGCTCGACCTTCAGCGACGAAATCCTGCCGGCCTGACGATGATGATGTCGCCAAGAGACGCCGAAGAACTCATCGCCGCCGGGGACCCGCAGGGCGCGCTCGACCTGCTACAGCGCCAGGTGCGCGAGCACGCGGCCGACACAAAGCTGCGCGTGTTCCTGTTCCAGCTGCTGTGCGTGCTCGGCCAGTGGCAGCGCGCATCGACGCAACTCGAGGTGTGCGGCGAGCTCGACGCGGCCACGCTGCCGATGGTCAACACCTACCGCGAGGCGCTGAAGTGCGAGCTGGTTCGTGAGGCCGTGTTCGCGGGAAAGACCACGCCGATCGCGTTCGGGCAGCCGCAGGCCTGGGTCGCGTGGCTGGTGGAGGCATTGCAGGCGCAGGCGCGCGGCGATGCGGGAGGCGCTGCGCGGCTGCGTACCGAGGCGTTTCAAGGCGCGCCGGCCACGCCGGGCACGCTCAACGGCAAGGCGTTCGAGTGGATCGCCGATGCCGATTCGCGCCTTGGCCCGGTGATCGAAGCCGTGATCAAGGGGCGCTACTGCTGGGTGCCGTTCGCGGCCGTCGCCAAGGTCGTGATCGAGGCGCCGGTCGATCTGCGCGATCTGGTCTGGGCGCCAGCGCAGTTTCAGTTGCACAACGGCGGGCAGACGGTGGCGCTGATCCCCACGCGCTACGTGGGCTCGGGCGCGAGCGCCACGGGCGCGCTGCAGCTCTCGCGCGCGACCGAGTGGCTGGAACTGGCGCCGGATCATTTCAGCGGGCTGGGCCAGCGCCTGTTCACGACCAGCGGCCCGGAGCTCGGACTGCTGGAGACGCGCGAGATCGTGTTGGCAGAGACGCCGGCCGACATCGAAGACGAGCCCACGGGCTGACCGAATGGTCACCGCCGATGTCCGCAACCGACTCCAGCCGGCGCTGCTCGACCGGCTGACCGACGACGCGCGCAGCGAGCGCCACGAGATCGACGAGCACCGCGTGATGTCGAAGGCGCAGCTGCGGCAAGCGGTGCTGCGAGATCTCTCGGCGCTGTTCAACGCGGTGCAACCGCTCGGCACTGAGGCTGCGGGGTATCCGATGATCAGCGAGAGCGTGCTGAACTATGGCCTGCCGCCGCTCTCGGGCCAGCTCGCGTCGAGGCTCGACGTGAGTGTGCTCGAACGCATGATCCGCGAGGCGATTCAGCGCTACGAGCCGCGCATCCTGCCCGACACGCTGCAGGTGCGCGCACTCGAAGCCGGCAGCGTGCTCGACACGCACAACGTCATCGAGTTCGAGATACGCGGCCACCTGTGGTCGCAGCCCGTGCCGCTGGAGATCCTGTTGCGCACCCAGCTGGACCTGGAGGCGGGGCAGGTCGAGGTCAGGGATGCGGCATCGGTGCGTCCGAAGACGCGCTAGGGGGATCGCGATGGCTTGG
>JANLUW010000433.1:0-3647 GCA_031363645.1 Rhizobacter sp.
CATGAACACTCCCCAAGTCATCGCAAGCGACCTTCCGACCTCGCGCTACGGCTTTCACTGCCGATTGGAAGACCTTCCCTTCGATCAAGCCCTCTCGCGCGTCACCGAGGCGCTGAAAACAGAAGGCTTCGGTGTACTGACGGACATCGACGTGCAGGCCACGATGAAGGCCAAACTCGGTGTCGCGATGCGCCCGTATCGAATCCTTGGCGCCTGCAATCCGCCGCTCGCGCACCGTGCGCTCGTGGCCGAGGCAGACATTGGCCTGCTGCTGCCTTGCAACGTGGTCGTGCGCGAGGAGCACGATGGTGGCATCGTGGTCGGCTTCATGGACCCCGTCGCTATCCTCCAGATGACCAGCAACCCCGAGGTGGCGCGTGTGGCTGAAGAGGTGCGTCGGAGGCTTGAGCAGGTCCGGGCCGCCTTGGTCGCGCGGCCGGAAGACAACGTGAAAACCTGACGATGGAAAGACGCATGCACAGGTGCAATCGATGCGCTCGTCCAAACACTTTGATCCATGACAAGGTCCCGAGTGTCCATTCGCGGCAGGATTGCAAATTCCTTTAGAAAGACTCCCGTGAAACACAACGTCGGCACGATAGATCGCGTCCTCCGCATCGCCCTCGGTCTGGCCTTGATCGGCGCCAGCTTGCTCGGCTACATCGGCCCTTGGGGGTGGATCGGACTGTTGCCGCTGGCCACCGGGGTCTTCCGCTTCTGCCCGGCCTACTGGCCCTTCGGTTTGAGCACCTGCCCGGTCCGCTCTGCCAGCCCGCGCGCGTGATCAAGTCGAGGCACATATGAGCAACCCTTCGAGCAGCTTCTCGGACCTTACGCAAGGCGTGACGGCACGCCTTGCCACCTTGCGCTCAGGTGCTCCGGACGTGATGAAAAGTTTCGGCAGCCTGGGAAGGGCTGCCATGGCGGACGGCGCCCTGTCCGCAAAGACCAAGGAATTGATGGCTCTCGCCCTGGGCGTTGCAGCCCGATGCGATCCCTGCATCGGCTACCACGTGCAGGCCCTTGTCAAGCTCGGCGCGTCGAGGCAGGAGCTCGACGAGACGCTCGGCGTCGTGGTCTACATGGGAGGCGGACCGGCCCTGATGTACGCCGCCAATGCGATTGCCGCATTCGACGAGTTCTCGGCCAAAGCGCCCGCCTGACGATCACGGGGCGCCAAAGCGATCAAACCCCGAAAGCACCACCACCACGACCACGGCCGCCACCGGCCCGGCGAATGGATGCAGCAGCGACGCGAGGATGGGCGCGACAAGGATCAGGTGCCGCAGACCCCAGCTGTACAGCAGCCCCGCGCGGCGCACGTAAGCCACGCCGGCAGGCGCCCACCGTTGCCGCACTTCGGATTCCACCGGCATACCGCTGATGAAGCCGGCGTGGTTGTAGTAACGCACCGCCATCGCCGAGCAGACAAGCGACGCAAACAGCAAGGTGAGCAACAGCAACTCCAGCACCAGCCGGGGCGTGAAGCTCGGCAATGCGGCCGCTTCGCCGAGGCCGAGGTGCAGCGAGGGCGCTGCCAATGTCACCGTCCCCATCAACCCCAACACGGCCGTCGATGCGGTCATCGTCGCCGACATCAGTGAGTTGCGCAGCGTCTGGACTGCCAGGATTTCGGAACCCTGATGCTGCGAGACCGCGCTGAACCAGTCCTCGCGCAATGCGGCATGCACGCTGCGCGCCATGCGATCCGGCCGGCGCCGCTGCGCCACGGCAACGACCGCTTCGTAGCCAAACAGCAGCACGACGGTCGCCAGCGTGGCGAGCCAGACCAGGTTGCTGTTCATCACATGCCTTCAGGCCGCACGCAGCGGCGACGCCTGCTTGCGTCGCTCGATCAACTCGAAAATACCCATGCCCGCCAGCATGGCCCCGACAAATATCAGCGCCTTGATCTCGCCCATGCCGAGCGCCACCAGCCCCGGCCCGGGGCAGAAGCCGGCCACGCCCCAGCCGATGCCGAACAGCACGCTGCCGATCACCAAGCGGCCATCGATGTCACGCGAGCCGGGCAGCTTCATGGCGGCGCCGAGGAAAGACGCGGTGCGCTTCTTCGCCAACGCGAACGCGAATGCCGCGACCGCGATGGCACCCGCCATCACGAAGGCGAGCGACGGATCCCACGCGCCGGCGAGGTCCAGGAAACCCAGCACCTTGGCCGGGTTGGCCATTCCGGAGACGATCAGGCCGAGTCCGAAGACCAGGCCCGCGAGGAGTGAGGTGAAGACCGTTGTCATGATGAGTTCCTCAGATGCCGAACACGTGACGCGTCACGAAGACCGTGGCAAAGCCGGCGCCCATAAACGCCGCGGTCGCCACGAGGGAGCGCGGCGACAGGCGCGCCAGCCCGCACACGCCGTGACCACTGGTGCAACCCGCACCAAAGCGCGTGCCGACACCCACCAGCAGCCCAGCCGCGATCAGCGCGCCGAAGGATGCGTCGATCCTGGGCAGCGGCAGCGCCGCAAACAACCCGTAGATGAACGGTGCGCCGACGAGTCCGATCACGAACGCGACGCGCCAGGCCACGTCGCCCCTCACAGGCTTGAACAACCCACCGATGACGCCGCTGATGCCGGCGATCCGGCCGTTCAGCAGCACGAACATCGCCGCGGCGATGCCGATCAACACACCGCCCGTCAGGGCTGACCACGGGGTGAACTCGGTCCATGCGATCGTTATCCAGTTCGTCATCGTTTTTCCTTCGGGCAGTAGAGGCGGTAGAGCACGGCGAGGATCTCGAGCAGATCGGGATCGGCCACGCTGTAAAAGATGTTCTTGCCCTCGCGGCGCGTGTTCACCACGCCCTCATTGCGCAGCACGCCGAGCTGCTGCGACAGGGTCGGCTGGCGGATACCGAGTTGTGCCTCGAGGTCGCTGACGCACATCTCGCCTTGCGACAGCTGACAAAGCAGCAACATGCGTTCGACGTTGGCCAGCAGCTTCAACGCGCCGACCGCCTGATCGGCGGCACGGCGAAGCTTCTCGGGGTCGAGGATGGGTGGCGAGGCTTTCATGGGGTGACACCGGGCTCCAGTGGGTTGAGTTTATTATATTTACCAATATACTATTAGTCAATAGATAAAAACTGAACAAGCGGAGCACACCATGAGCGAACGAACCACGACGCAGGCCTTCTTCGACCCCAAGACATGGACCGTCACCTATGTCGTGTGGGACCCGTCCACACGGCGCGCGGCGATCATCGACCCGGTGCTCGACTACGACTTCAAGTCCGGTCACACCGGCGCCGTCTCGGCCGACCAGTTGCTTGCCTGCGTCGCGGAGAACGCGCTTCAGGTCGATTGGATTCTGGAGACGCACGCCCATGCCGATCACCTGTCGGGGGCGCGCTACCTGCAACAGCGCGTCGGCGGCAAGATCGCCATCGGCGAGAACATCCGCGTGGTGCAGGCGACCTTCAAAACGCTCTACAACCTGGACCGCAGCTTCCTGCCGGATGGCAACCAGTTCGACCACCTGTTCAAGGACGGCGAGACCTTCATGATCGGGGGCGTCGAGGCCACCGCGATGCTGGTACCGGGCCACACGCCGGCGGACATGGCCTACCTGATCGACGGCTCTGTGTTCGTTGGCGACACGCTGTTCATGCCCGACGTCGGCAGCGC
>JANLUW010000434.1:0-1949 GCA_031363645.1 Rhizobacter sp.
GCGCTGCCGACGTCGGGCATGAACAGCGTGTCGCCAACGAACACAGAGCCGTCGATCAGGTAGGCCATGTCCGCCGGCGTGTGGCCCGGTACCAGCATCGCGGTGGCCTCGACGCCCCCGATCATGAAGGTCTCGCCGTCCCTGAACAGGTGGTCGAACTGGCTGCCGTCCGGCAGGAAGCTGCGGTCCAGGTTGTAGAGCGTTTTGAAGGTCGCCTGCACCACGCGGATGTTCTCGCCGATCGCGATCTTGCCGCCGACGCGCTGTTGCAGGTAGCGCGCCCCCGACAGGTGATCGGCATGGGTGGACCAGAAGGGCAATCTTGCGGGTCGCGCCAAAGTGCTTGAGTCGCCAGGGTAAGTGCAATATAATGCAGCCTCGTGGTTGCAGATCCATGCATTTCAGTGCCTTACTTTGAAAAGATGTTCATGACCCAGCCGCCCCGCGTCGACTACCGAACTGTCCCGTCCCGATACCACCACTGGACGTTGAAGTTCGAAGGCCCAGTGGCCACCCTGGCCGCCGACTTCGACGAGAACGCCGGCCTGCGCCCTGGCTACAAGCTCAAGCTAAACAGCTACGACCTCGGTGTCGACATCGAACTGAACGACGCGATCAATCGCGTCAGATTCGAGCACCCCGAGGTGCGCACTGTGGTGATCACGAGCGCCAAAGAAAAAGTGTTTTGCTCTGGCGCCAACATCTTCATGCTCGGTGTTTCGAGCCATGCCTGGAAGGTGAACTTCTGCAAGTTCACGAACGAGACCCGCAACGGGCTCGAAGACTCGTCAAAACACAGCGGCCTGAAGTTTCTGGCTGCGGTGAACGGCGCATGCGCCGGCGGCGGCTATGAACTGGCGCTTGCCTGCGACGAGATCATTCTGGTGGACGACCGCTCCTCTGCCGTCAGCCTGCCCGAGGTGCCGTTGCTCGGCGTGCTGCCCGGCACCGGCGGTCTGACCCGCGTGACCGACAAGCGCCACGTGCGCCACGATCTGGCCGATCTGTTTTGCACCAGCGTCGAGGGCGTGCGCGGACAAAAGGCCAAGGATTGGCGCCTCGTCGACGACATCGCCAAGCCCGCGGTGTTCGCGCAGAAGGTGCAGGAGCGTGCACTGCAACTCGCGCAGCAGAGCGACCGGCCTGCGGACGCGAAGGGCGTCGTGCTCGCGCCGATCGCGTGCACGCTGGAAGCCGATGCCTTGCGTTACCCGAACGTCACGGTCGAGATCGCCCGCGCGCAACGCACCGCCACGTTCACCGTGAAGGCGCCAACCGGCGCGCAGCCGGCCGACACCGCCGCTATCGAAGCCGCCGGGGCCGCTTGGTACCCGCTGCAGATGGCCCGCGAACTGGACGACGCCATCCTTCAGATGCGCACCAACGAGCTCGACATCGGCACCTGGCTGATCGAGACAGAAGGCGACGCCACGGCCGTGCTGGCGATGGACGCGACCCTGCTGGCGCACCAGCGCCACTGGCTGGTGCGCGAAACCGTCGGCCTGCTTCGCCGCACGTTCAGCCGCTTCGATGTGTCGTCACGCAGCTTGTTCGCGCTGATCGAGCCGGGTTCGTGCTTCGCGGGCTCGTTCCTCGAGTTGGCGCTGGCCTGCGACCGCATCTACCACTTGGCCCTGCCGGCCGACGAGGCGCGCGCACCGAGGATCACCGTGGGCGAGGCCAACTTCGGCTTGTTCCCGATGATCACCGGCCAGAGCCGGCTCGGCCGCCGCTTCTACGACGAGGCGCCTGCGCTCGATGCGGTGCACGCCAAAGCCGGCCAGCCGCTCGATGCCGACACCGCGTTCGCGCTCGGTCTCGTCACCAGCAACCCGGACGACATCGACTGGGCCGACGAAGTGCGCATCGCCGTCGAAGAGCGCGTCTCGATGTCGCCCGACGCGCTGACCGGCCTCGAGGCCAACCTGCGCTTCAACGGCCCCGAGAAC
>JANLUW010000466.1:0-7731 GCA_031363645.1 Rhizobacter sp.
CGGCCCGAGCTACCAAGCGATCCTCGCGCAACCGCCCGGCACGGTGAACGGGCAGATCCGTTTGACCGAACAAGGCGAAGTGATCGCGTCGAAATACGCGCACCCGGAGATCGGTCGACGCAACCTGGAGACGTTGGTCGCGGCCACATTGGAGGCCACGTTGTTGCACCCGACCAAGAGCGCACCGAAAGCCTATCTCGACGCGGCCGCCGCCATCAGCGACGCGAGCTTCAAGGCCTACCGCAAGCTGGTCTACGAAACCCCCGGCTTTACCGACTACTTCTTCAGCGCGACACCGATCCGCGAGATCGCCGAGCTCAACATCGGCTCACGCCCGGCCTCGCGCAAGGCCACGCGCGCGATCGAAGACTTGCGCGCGATCCCGTGGTCGTTCAGCTGGGGCCAGTGTCGCGTGGCACTGCCGGGCTGGTGCGGCTTCGGCACCGCCATCGCGCAATACCTCGGCAAAGAGCCGAGGCAACGCGCCGAGCGCCTCGCGCTGCTGCGGAAGATGCACAAGACCTGGCCGTTCTTCGGCACGCTGCTGTCGAACCTCGACATGGTGATCGCGAAAAGCGATTTGGCCATCGCCGCGCGCTATGTCGAACTCGTCGAAGACAAGAAACTCGGCAAGCGCATCTTCGCGACGATCAAGGCCGAGTGGCAGGCGACCTCGGATGCGCTTGCGGCGATCACCGGCGAGACCGACCGGCTCGCCTCGAACCCGTCGCTCGCGCGCTCGATCGAGCACCGGTTTCCGTACCTCGACCCGCTGAACCATTTGCAGGTCGAGCTAATGCGCCGCTATCGGCACCGCACCGAAGGCGACCCCGAAATCGCCCGCGTGCGGACCGGCATTCACATCTCGATCAACGGCATCGCGGCGGGCTTGCGCAACACGGGTTGACGGCCAGATGCCGACCGATTCGCTCGATCCGCTCGATCCACTGGGCACGCTGCAGTCGCTCGGTTTCGCGTGGCCGAGCCCCGCCTACATCTTCGGCGCGGTCGTCTTCGGGCTGGTCGGCTTCGCGGCCTTTCGGTACGGCCGCAAAGCCGGCAAGCCGGTGACGCTGTGGCTCGGCGTGGCGTTGATGCTGTACCCGTACGCGGTGTCGCGCACGTGGTTAATGTATGCCGTGGGCGTGGCGCTTTGCGCGGGGTTGTTCTTCGATCGCGGTTAACGCGTCGGGTCGGGTGCGGCCGACGCGGTCTCTTGCTTTTCGCGCAGTGACTTTCGTTGTCGCGCGCGGTACTCGCGAACGAGATCTTGTGGTGTTTTTCCAGAACGAGCGATCGATTCGCGCATCGCGCCGGCTTCACCGAGAGCGACCGTCCGGCCCATGCGATCCAGCCAATACCGGGTCGCCGCACAACGAGATTCCCGGCCGGGGCCGCCACTTGGCAAATCGGCAATGGTCGAGTAAGCGTCGAGCTCAGCGCGCACCAGATCCGACCGCTCGGCGGGCCAGCCGAGCCGCTTGCTGAGCGCAGCACCGATGTTGCGGCTGAGCAGCGAGTCGGAGCGGTCGATCAGCATGTCGGCAACGCCGGCGCACACCTGCGCACGGTTGGCGTCGCGCAGTGCATCGACCGTGCAGAGTTGCATCAGCGCTTGGTAACTCGGCTGCCAAACCATGTCGAAAACGAGCGCGTTCGACACCATCATCGAATTCGCCTCCACCGACCAGTCGTCGTCCGAGTGGGCCGCCTTGCGAACAGCGCTGGCCAACGGATACGAGCCGAACCCTTCTCGCTGCGCGTTCGCGATCCGGTGGAGCGCCTCGGCCTGCACCGCATCGTCTTTGCTCGCGCGCGCATCGCCGAGCACTTGCATCCACGGGCTCGCGTTACTCGGGTCGAGGCGCGCCCACTGCCGTGCGCTCAAAAGCTCGCAAGTGCCCTCGCGATGCCTCTTGCAGACATTCAGCGCGAGCGAGTAGACCCTCGGGTCGATGCTCGTGAGCGCGACCTTTGCGATCGCCTCGCGCGCCTCGGCGACCTCGGCATCGGCCGCCGCAACGGCAGCGCACGCGGCACCTTCGCAGGTGGCTGAGAAGCCGATCAGCGCTCGGCGATGCGCATCGCCACGGTCGGTCACCGTGAGCACCAAGGCTGCTGCACGCGACATGTCGTCGGGCGAGGCGTTGAGCGTCGCGAGGATGGCGGCGCGCTTTTGCGGCAAGTTGATCGCCCGCTCGAAATCGGCCCGGTCGACGGCGCTCTCGGCTTCGGATTTGAACCATGCGCCATTGCAGAGCTGCATCTCGTCAGGCCCGTGCCGCAGCGAGGCTTGCGATGGGGCCGACGGCAGTGGCGCTGTCGCAGCGACCGCCTGCGGCAGCGCGACGGGCTCGCCGCGCATCACATCGGCCGCCGGCGTGTGCGGCAGTCGGGCATCGCCGCCTGAACGCAGCGCAAACCAGACGGCGCACACGAGCGCCACGCCTGCGATCACCGCCCCCACGATGCGCCTTCGCCGTGGCCACGCGACCCGCACTACCGCCCCACAGCCACCAGCGCCTCGCGCACCGCTGCCACCTGCCGGCGCGAGACGGCGAGCCATTCGTCGACCGGCGCCATGCGCACGGCCCAGCCTTCGCCGCCCTCTTCGTCGCGTTCACCGGCGATGCCGGGAATCGCGCGCCGCTCGAGTGCGCGCACGGCGCTGCGTGCGACCAGCGCGTTGCGGTGCACGCGTAAAAATCGGTCGCCGAGGCGCTGCTCCAGATCGCTCAATGCCTCGTCGAGCACGTGGGTGTGCTCGGCAGTGCGCAGCGTCACGTACTTCAGCTCGGCCTTGAAGTACAGCACCTCGGCGAGCGGCACGCGCAGCACGCGGCCGCGGTCGGTGACGACGATCGCAGGCCCCTCTTCTGGCGCTGCAGCCGGCGCCGCCACCGGCACGCCACGCTGCAACGCGAGCCGCTGCGCCACGCGCTGCAACGCCGCGTGCAGCCGCTCGCGCCGCACGGGCTTGGTCAGGTAGTCGACCGCGTCGAGGTCGAACGCGTGCAGCGCGTGCTGCGCATGCGCCGTCACGAACACCACCGCCGGTGGCGCGGGCAGGCGCTTGAGTTCGGCCGCGAGTTGCAGGCCGTCGCGGCCCGGCATCTGCACGTCGAGCAGGATCAGGTCGCAGGGCTGCGTGGCCAGCCAGGTCAGCGCCTGCAATGCGTTCGCCGCCTCGCCGACAACCGTGGCCTTGGGGTCGACGCTGTCTTGCACGAGGCCGCGCAGGCGCAGCCGAGCGAGCTCTTCGTCGTCGACGATCAACACCCGCAGGCCGGTCATAACGGCACCACTATCTGCACGCGAAACACATCGGCCTCGCGCCGAGCGTCGAACTGCGCGGCCACGTCGTGCATCAGACGCAGCCGCTCGCGCACGTTGCGAAGCGCAATGCCGTTGCCGGGCTGCGAGGCGGTGGCCGGCACACTGTTGACGATCGACACGAGCGCGCGGCCGAGTTTGACCCGCGTGCGCACGCGGATCGTGCCGCCGGCCGCCGCGGGCTCGATGCCGTGGCGCACCGCGTTTTCGACCAACGGTTGCAGCAGCAGCGGCGGCACGCGCGCGGCGCCGGCATCGGGGTCGAGCTCCCAGGTCACCTGCAATCGCTTGCCGAAACGCACCTGCTCGATCGCGAGGTAGCGCTGCGCGAGCTCGACCTCCTCACTGAGCGAAACCGATTCGGCGTTCTCGGTGATCGCCACGCGAAACAGCTCGGCCAAATCTTCGAGCACAGCCTCGGCACGCGCCGGGTCGTGGCGCACCAATGCGAGCGCGGTGTTGAGCGTGTTAAACAAAAAGTGCGGACGAATGCGCGACTGCAACTCGGCCAGCCGCGCGGTCGTGTCGGCCGGCAGCAGCGCCTGCGCGCGCAACTGCAGCCACTGAAACATCACGGCCGCCAATGCGGCGCCCGCGAGCGCCG
Organism: Rhizobacter sp.; assembly: GCA_031363645.1. Classification (GTDB taxonomy): domain Bacteria; phylum Pseudomonadota; class Gammaproteobacteria; order Burkholderiales; family Burkholderiaceae_C; genus LMDS01. Next base: position 3,938 of record JANLUW010000466.1, read on the forward strand.
GCGCGAACCAGGCGGCCGCGCCGAGCGGGTCACCGGCTGCCAGCCACGCCAGCGTCGCACCGGCCGCACCGCTCGCGGCACCGAGCGCGAGCGCCACCGCCCATTGGCCTGCCGCGGGCAACGCGCCGAACGGCCGGCGGCCGGCGCAGGCGAACAGCAACCACATCAGCACGGCCGGCAGTGCCGCGCTCGAGCCGGCCGCGAACGCGGTGACCCAGCCGGCGACCGATGCGGCCACGAACAACACGCCGATCGCGAGCGCGCCATGCACGAACAACAAGGCACGCAACACAACGCCGACATGGCACACATCAAAGACCGAACCCGGTGACCTGACGGCCGCCGTGGCTGGCGCGAGCGCGTCGAACATCGTCGTGCCGAAGCCGGTCGAACGGCCCAACTCACCCGGCCGGGTAGGCGTGGCGCGGAGCGGCTCGGGCGTTGGAGAACGGACGGACATCGACGGTTTCGGCGAGGCGCCTCGATAGAATCGGTGACCCGCATTGTCCAGCGCCCGCCCGCATGTCCACCCACCAACTCGACAAAAAATCCGAAGCCTGGTCGGCTTTGTTCTCGGAGCCGATGAGCGAGTTGGTCAAGCGCTACACCGCCAGCGTCGGGTTCGACCAGCGGCTCTGGAGGGCCGACATCACCGGCAGCCTCGCACACGCCGAAATGCTGGCGGCGCAGAACATCATCGGTGCCGATGATCTCGCGGCCATCCAGCGTGGCTTGGCGCAGATCACGCAAGAAATCGAAGCCGGCGCGTTCGAGTGGAAGCTCGACCTTGAAGACGTGCACCTGAACATCGAAGCGCGCCTGACCAGCATCGTCGGCGACGCCGGCAAGCGCCTGCACACCGGCCGTTCGCGCAACGACCAGGTCGCGACCGACGTGCGCCTGTGGCTGCGCGACGAGATCACCGCGATCGGCGAGTTGCTGACCGCACTGCAGCGCGCGCTGATCGAAGTGGCCGAGCGAAACGCCGAGGTCATCCTGCCCGGTTTCACGCATTTGCAGGTGGCTCAGCCGGTGAGCTTCGGACACCACTTGCTCGCGTATGTGGAGATGTTTTCGCGCGATGCCGAGCGCATGGGCGAGGTGTTCAAGCGAACGAACCGGTTGCCGCTCGGTGCCGCTGCGCTGGCCGGCACAAGCTACCCGCTCGACCGCGAGCGCGTCGCTCGCACGCTCGGCATGGTCGATGAACTCGGCAACGCCTGCGTGTGCCAGAACAGCCTCGATGCCGTGAGCGACCGCGATTTCGCGATCGAGTTCACGGCGGCTGCGGCGCTGTGCATGGTGCACTTTTCGCGCCTGAGCGAAGAGCTGGTGTTGTGGATGAGCCAGAACTTCGGCTTCATCGATTTGGCCGACCGGTTTTGCACCGGTTCGTCGATCATGCCGCAGAAGAAAAACCCAGACGTGCCCGAACTCGCGCGCGGCAAGACCGGCCGCGTCGTCGGTCACCTGATGGCGCTGATCACGTTGATGAAGGGCCAGCCGCTGGCCTACAACAAAGACAACCAGGAAGACAAGGAGCCGCTGTTCGACACGGTCGACACGGTCAAGGACACGCTGCGCATCTTCATCGAGCTGGTGGCGGGCATCACCGTCAAGCCCGAGGCGATGGAGCGCGCGGCGCGGCGCGGCTATGCGACCGCGACCGACCTCGCCGACTACCTGGTGAAGAAGGGCCTGCCGTTTCGCGACGCGCACGAGGTGGTGGCGCATGTGGTCAAGTTCGCGATCGGGCGCGGCACGGATTTGTCGGATCTGCCGCTGGCCACACTGCAATCGTTCGACCCGACGATCGCCGACGACGTGTACGCAGTGCTCAGCCTGCGCGGCTCGCTGAACGCCCGCAACGTGCTCGGCGGCACCGCGCCCGCGCAGGTGCAGGCGCAGGTGGCGCGGCATCGGGCGCGGTTGGGGTGAATTGGGTTGGAGCAGCAGGACGCCCTCGACTCTCCGGCCGCACTTTGGCTCCTTTGCGCCGTACGGCGCATCACCACGAATCCATGACCATGCTCAAACTGCTTTCTCGATGGACGCTGGCCCTGGCTGCCGCGTCTCTTACCTCTGCCGCCAGCGCCCAAGCCATCACCTACCCGACGACCGTGAAGACCGATCACGTCGACACCTATTTCGGCACCCCGGTCGAAGACCCCTACCACTGGCTCGAAGACGACAACTCGGTGCAGACGAAAGCCTGGGTCGAGGCCCAGAACGCGACGACCTTCGGCTACCTCGACAAGATTGCTTTCCGGGCCGCGGTGCGCAAACGCATCCGCACCATTGCGAACTACCCGAAGTACAGCGCGCCGTTCCAGAAGAACGGCCTGGTGTTCTTTTACAAGAACGACGGCCTGCAAAACCAGTCGGTGCTGTACGTGCAAAAAGGCATGAGCGGCGCACCCGACGTGCTGCTCGACCCCAACACGTTTTCGCCCGACGGCACGGTGCGCCTGACCTCCTTCACGCTCAGCCATGACGGCCGCTACGCCGCCTACACGCACACCGCGATCCCCGGCTCCGACTGGCAAGACTTGTACGTGCTCGACATGACCACCCGCCGCACACTGCCAGAGGTGCTGCGCTGGGTGCGGTTCTCGGAAACGGCGTGGCGCGGCGACGGCTTCTACTACAGCCGCTACCCGCAGCCGCCCAAGGGCAACGAGATGACCGCTCGCGCCGAGAACCAGACCGTCTGGTTCCACAAAGTCGGCAGCGCACAGGCGGCCGACACACTGGTCTACGAAGACCCGTCGCACCCGCAGCGTTTCAACGGCGTCCAGACGACCGAGGACGAACGCTTTGCGCTGCTCGCCAGCAACGAGCCGGGCAAGCGCGGCAACAACCTGTTCGTGCGCGAAGAAAGCAAAGAGGGCACCGCCTTCCGACCGATCGTTGCCGAGATCGGCGACGACCGCTTCGAGACCGTCGACAACGTCGGCGCGCAGTTGCTGGTGCGCACGACCCGCGGTGCGCCGAACGGCAAGCTGGTGCGCATAGACCCTTTGCGGCCGGAAGCTGCGAACTGGTCGACCGTGCTGCCCGAACGGCCCGAGGTGCTGGAGCACATCACTTCAGCCGGCGGCAAACTCTTCGCGACCTACCTGAAAGACGTGGCCTCGCGCGTGCAGGTGCACGCGCAGGGCGGCGAGTTGCTGCGCACGATCGCACTGCCCGGCCCGGGCAATGCGAGCGGCTTCAAAGGCGAGCGCTTTGATGCCGAGTTGTTCTACGTGTTTACCTCGATGAGCCGGCCGCCGACGATCTTTCGCTACGACATCGCCGAGGCGCGCTCGACGCTGTTCCGCGCTCCCGAGATTCCGGGCTTCGACGCGAGTCGCTACCAGAGCCGGCAGGTCTTCTTCAAGAGCCGCGACGGCACGCGCGTGCCGATGTTCGTGGTGCACAAGAAGGGACTCGCGCTTGACGGCCGCAACCCGACCATCCTGTATGGCTACGGCGGCTTCAATATCACGCTCAACCCGTACTTCAGCGCGACGCGCATCGCCTGGCTCGAACAAGGCGGCGTGTTCGCAATGGCCAACCTGCGCGGTGGCGGCGAGTACGGCGAGGCGTGGCACGAAGCCGGCATGCGCCTGAAAAAGCAGAACGTGTTCGACGACTGCATCGCTGCCGCCGAATACCTCATCAAGCAGGGCTACACCGCGCCCGACCGGCTCGCCTTGCAGGGCGGCAGCAACGGCGGCCTGCTGGTCGGCGCGGTGGTCAACCAGCGACCCGACCTGTTCAAGGTGGCACTGCCGCAGGTCGGTGTGATG
>JANLUW010000475.1:0-2123 GCA_031363645.1 Rhizobacter sp.
GGTGGGCCGTGCGAACCAGCTTCTTGTTGACGAACTCCTGGATGCCCATGTTGCCGAGTTCGCGTCCGTAGCCGGAGTCCTTGATGCCGCCGAAGGGGAGTTCGGCATCGGTCCAGTCGATGTTGTTGATGAACATCATCCCGGTGTCAACGCGGCTGGCGATTCGCTTGCCGCGCGCCACGTCCTTCGTCCAGACCGATCCGCCCAGGCCGAAATCGGAGTCATTCGCCAACGCGATGGCCTCGTCCTCGTTCTTTACGCGGTAGAACGACACCACCGGCCCGAAGAACTCGTCGCGGAACGCGGGGTTGTCCTTGGCGATGTCCGTCAGAATCGTCGTCTGCATGAACGAGCCGGCGCGGTCGATGCGCTTGCCGCCCATCAGCAGCTTCGCACCGTGCGCCACGGCCACGTCGACCTGCTTCAGGAGTTGCACGAGGGCGTCTTCCGTTGACAAGGGTCCGTGCGTGGTCGCCTCGACCATCGGATCACCGGGCTTGAGCGCTTCGAGCGCGGCTTTGAACTTGGCCAGGAACTTGTCGGCGATCGAGTCAAGCACAATGAAGCGCTTGGCTGCGCAACAGGTCTGCCCGCCGTTGTACATGCGCCCCCACACAGCCCAGGGAATAGTCTTCTCGAGATCGGCGTCGTCGAGCACGATGAACGCGTCGCTGCCGCCGAGCTCCATTGACGACTTCTTCAGGTTCTGCCCGGCGCGTGCCGCGATCTTGCGACCGGCTGCGACGCTGCCGGTCAGCGCCACGCCCTTGACGCGCGGGTCGTCGATGACACGGTCCGACTGCTCGTGCGAGATCAGCAGGTTGGTGTACGCGCCCACCGGCGCGCCCGCGTCGAGCAGCAGCTTCTCGAACGCGATCGCGCATTGCGGCACGCAGCCCGCGTGCTTGACCACCAGCACGTTGCCGGCCATCAGCTGCGGGCCGGCGACGCGTGCCAGCTGGTAGTACGGGAAGTTCCAGGGCTCGACGCAGAACAACACACCGAAGGGGCTGCTCTCCATGTGCGCCTCGCCGACCTTGGGGTTGAGTTTGGTCGGCGCGAGGAAGGCTTCGGCGTGCTTGGCGTAGTAGGCGAGGATGTCGCCGCTGAACTTCACTTCGCCGCGTGCCTCGTCAATGCGCTTGCCCATCTCGAGCGTCGCCAGCTTCGCGAAATCGTCGACATGCGCATGCATCAGTGCGGCCGCCTTGTTCAGGATCACGGCGCGCTCGGCGTAGCTGGTGTTCTTCCAGGCCTGGAAGCACGAAACCGCGGCAGCCAGCTTCGTCTCAAGCTGCGGGTGTGTCAGATGCTCGAAGCTCTTGACGAGCTTGCCGGTGTTGGGGTTGATGCTTTGGTAGGCCATGGTGGGGTCCTGGTTGCGTTGGGTGGCTTGACTGCATTGGTCTCTGCACCGACGACGACTAAGGTCGGACTGTGGTCGAGTACAAGGTCGTCACGATGCGCGCACGACCTGCGCAGGTCTGTGCGTTGGCGCACGATGAACGGTGCTGAAAGGTAAAGCGGGCCGCGAGTGCGCAAAGCGTCGGCGCATCGACAAGTCTGTATTCGGTGTGTTAGCGCACCGACTGCGTCCAACTACTGCAGGCACCATTCGCTCCGAGCCAAGCAGGAGTCGGTGATGAAATTTCCTTATGTGGCCCAGTGGTTGCGTCGGGGTTCCGGCCATGAGTAAGCCAACAGCAAAAACCAACTCCGGTCGACTTCGGGTTCCTGGAGTCGATACGATCGCGGTTCTTGGGAAATCAGACGCTCCCGTGAACAAGTCCGAACGCGTCGTGGTCGCGGGCTTTAGGCTCGGACGACTGCCGCCGCGTGATCGCAACGCATTCGCAAAGCTGCTGCACAAACAGCGAGCCCGAGCGAAGAAGGCACTTGAGGCGAAGACCTTCTGAGTGAAGGTCAAGGGCTCGGCAAAGGCGGGCTTCGCTATGTGCTTGCTAGAGCGATTCGGCGTAGGTCCGTTGATCGGTCATGTAGCAGCAACAGGACGCCGCCTCGAGGCCAGCTCGGTCTAGAACCCTGAGCTCCCCCCGGTTGTATTCGATCAGACCGTTTCGTTGCAACTCGCAGGCAGCCTCGGTGATGCCGACCCGTCGCAC
>JANLUW010000476.1:0-3317 GCA_031363645.1 Rhizobacter sp.
GTGCGTAACGCTCCATGAAGCGCTCACCGTCGCTGTTGCGCAGGATCGCGCCTTCACCACGACCGCCTTCGGTCAGCAGCACACCGGCACCGGCCACGCCGGTCGGGTGGAACTGCCAGAACTCCATGTCTTCGAGCGGGAGGCCCGCACGCGCCGCCATGCCGAGGCCGTCACCGGTGTTGATGAAGGCGTTGGTCGAGGCAGCGAAGATGCGCCCTGCGCCGCCGGTTGCCAGCAGCACGGTCTTGGCCTCAAGGATGAACACCTCGCCAGTTTCCATTTCGAGCGCGGTCACGCCGACCACATCGCCATCGGCATCACGGATCAGGTCGAGCGCCATCCACTCGACGAAGAAGTTCGTGCGCGCCTTGATGTTCTGCTGGTAGAGCGTGTGCAGCATCGCGTGACCGGTGCGGTCGGCCGCGGCGCAGGCGCGCTGCACCGGCTTTTCGCCGTAATTCGCGGTGTGGCCGCCGAACGGACGCTGATAGATCGTGCCATCGGGGTTGCGGTCGAACGGCATGCCGAAGTGTTCGAGCTCGTAGACGACCTTGGGCGCTTCACGGCACATGTACTCGATCGCATCTTGATCGCCGAGCCAGTCGGAGCCCTTCACGGTGTCGTAGAAGTGGTAGTGCCAGTTGTCCTCGCTCATGTTACCGAGCGAAGCGCCGATGCCGCCCTGCGCGGCGACCGTGTGCGAGCGCGTCGGGAACACTTTTGAAAGCACCGCGACGTTAAGGCCCGCGAGCGACAGTTGCAGCGACGCGCGCATGCCCGACCCGCCTGCGCCGACAATGACGACATCGAACTTGCGCCGTGACAGCGAGGCCGTGCCGGCCGACATCTGAGAAATTCCCGCTTGCATCAAAGTCTCCAAAGAACCTGGACGGCCCAGCCGGCACAGCCGACCAGCCAGACGATCGTGCCGACCTGAAGCGCCAGACGCGCACCGACCGCTTTCACGTAATCCATCAGCACGTCCCGCACGCCGACCCACACGTGCGCGAGCAGCGACACGATCACGACGAAGGTCAACACCTTCATCCACTGGTGCGCGAAGATGCCGGCCCACTTGTCGTAACCCATCGCGCCGGGCAGCAACACCTGCCCGATAACTACGAGCGTGAACAGCGCCATCAAAGTGGCAGTGACGCGCTGTGAAAGCCAGTCACGCAAACCGTAGTGCGCGCCGACGACGGTGCGCTTCGAACCGAAACTCTGTGCCATTGGCAATTGCCTCGTCAACGATTCAAAAGAAGAAAAGCTTTGCGCCGAGCGCGAGCGTGAGCACTACGCTCACGACCAGCGTGAACATCGCCGACGAACGACCGAACTGCAAAGTGACGGCGTGCGTGGCGTCCATCCACAAGTGGCGCAACCCGGCGATCAAGTGGTGCAAGAAGGCCCAGATCAAGGCGAGCGCGACCAACTTGTAGAACCAGCCCGGCAAGAATCCGGTGCCGGAGGTGAACACCGAAGTGAATTGGCTGTACGTGATTTCGGAGGTCAGGCTGGTGTCGAACATCCAGATGATGAACGGCAGCAGGACGAACATCACGAGGCCGCTCGCCCGGTGCAGGATCGAGACCACGCCTGCCAACGGGAGCCGGTAGCCGAGCGCGTCAAGCAACCTCATGTTCCCGCCGGGTCTTTGTTTTTTTGCCATCTCTGCCATGAAGCACCTTGCTCAAAACTATCGAAACCATCGCATAGCGAGGAGATTTTATTGCAATGCAGCACGGATCACCGGCACCGCATCTCCAATGACCCATTCAGGGGCATGCCCCACGTGTCGAGCGCCTCAACTCAGCTCGTTGCGATAGTAATGCGAGGCTGTGCTGTAGAACCCGCGCCTCAGTTCGACGGGCTTGTTGCCGAACGTCATCGACAGCCGCTCGACACTGAGAAGCGGCGCACTCATCCGCAGCGTCAGCAATTCTGCAATCGCCGCATCGGCAGCGACCGCGCGGATCTTCTCTTCGGCCCGGATCATGCGAACGCCGAACTCCGACTCGAACAAACCGTACATCGGCCCGCGGTGCGCGGCGAGCCGCTCGACCGTCAAGCCCTTGAACAGTGCCGAGGGCAGCCAGATGTCATCGAACACGACCGGTGTTTCGCGAAACGACAGCACGCGCCGAACGCGAATCACCGGGTCGCTCGCGCGCAGATGCAAAGCGCGCGCAACATCGGCCGGCGCGCGTTGGCGCTTGCAATCGATCAGACGGCGCGTCATGCCGCCCGCCTCGCCGGTGTCGGGCATCAGCCGCAAGAAGCGGAACTGCACGTGTTCTTCGGCGTGTGTCGACACGAACGTGCCCTTGCCCTGACGGCGCACCAGCAGGTTGTCGGCATCGAGTTCGTCGATCGCCCTGCGCATGGTGCCCTGGCTGACCTTGAAGCGCGCCGCGAGTTCGATTTCGCTCGGGATCGCCCCGCCCGGCCGCCATTCGGCGAGCTGCAAGCGCTGCATCATCAAGACCTTGATCTGCTGATAGAGCGGGCTGAATGCGGGCCCGTGGGCCGCCTCCGGCGCCGCAAGCGTTGAGGTCACTGGCATGCCTCGATTGCAGCACAAAGCAACGTTATTTGGTTTTAGAAAATGTCATTGATGTCTTATAGAAGACAGCAGACTCGGCCGTGTACGATGGCAGACGAGGGAAAGCCCGTAGTCCCGCCCGCAGACTCGCCTAAACTCGCCGACGAGCATTCCAAACCAATCCCCACCGGAGAATTCGCATGAGCAAGCCACCCGTTCGCGTCGCTGTCACTGGCGCCGCTGGCCAGATCGGTTACGCCGTCCTGTTTCGCATCGCCTCGGGCGAGATGCTAGGGAAGGATCAGCCGGTCATCCTCAGCCTGCTCGAAGTGCCGATGGAAAAACCGCAGGCGGCGCTCAAAGGCGTGATCATGGAACTCGAAGACTGCGCATTCCCGCTGCTCGTGGGCATCGAAGCGCATGGCGACCCGATGACCGCGTTCAAGGATGCCGACTACGCGCTGCTGATCGGCTCGCGGCCACGCGGGCCTGGCATGGAACGCGCCGAGTTGCTTGCCGTCAACGCCGAAATCTTTACCGCGCAGGGCAAGGCGCTCGACAAGGTGGCGAGCCGCAACGTCAAGGTGCTGGTTGTCGGCAACCCCGCCAACACCAACGCCTACATCGCGATGAAAAGCGCACCGAGCCTGCCGCGCGAGAACTTTACCGCGATGCTACGCCTCGACCACAACCGCGCGCTGAGCCAGGTCGCTGCGAAGACCGGCAAGGCCGTTGCCGACATCGCGAAGCTCGCCGTGTGGGGCAATCACTCGCC